>DASUGE010000494.1:0-12164 GCA_036274215.1 Polyangiaceae bacterium
CACGCAGGGCTTGGTGCACGGGCGGTGCCGGCACTGCGACAGCCGCGACGGGAGCCGCCGCCGTCACCACCGCAACGGGCGGAGCAGCCTGCACGACGGGTTGCGAGGGCGGAAGCGGTGGCGCCGCGGGCGCTACGACGAAGGGTAGCGTTTGGGTCGACACCGGCTGCGGCAACGGCGGAGGCGCGGGAGCGGCTGCGGCCGGAGGCGACGCGGGTGCCGAAACGGCGACGACCGGCTGCGGGATGACCGACGGCGTGCGAATCGGCGTCGGAGGCGTGGGCTCGCTGGGCGCCTCGGGGGCGGGCGCGGCGATGGGAGACGTGGGCGCAGGAGGGGCACCCCAGCCGTCGTTGTCGGCCGCGGCGGGCGCCGCTTGGGGAAGCGGCGGGGGCGCCGCCGCAGCAGCGGCCGGGAGCGGCGGAGGTGCGGGGGCCGGCGCGGCCTCCATGACGGGAGTTGCGACCGGCAACGGCGGGGGTGCGGGCGCTGCGCTCACGGGCGGCGCCGCTTCGGGAGCCGGGGGACGCGGAGCGACGCTCGCGATGTTGAGATCCGCGACGGCACGCGCGAGCGTGAGCGCGCGCATGTCGGCACCCATGTCGCTCGCCGCCTCGGCGGCGCGACGCACCCAGCGAGCGGCCTCGCGCATGTCACCTTGCTGGTTGAAGACGAGGGCCGTCTCGAGGGCGCTCGTTACGTCTTCGCCGTCATCCGGCAGTGGGTTGGGGACGATGAGCTGAGTCGCTTGCATGGTCATGGCGTGCTCGGGAAAGGGGCCGGAGATTACCCCGAGCGACCACCCTTCGGCAATGAGCGCCACGCGTCCCAGTTCGGGCCATACTCGCGGGGCCGTGACGCGAAGCGACAGCGCAGCCGTCGAAGACGTAAGGCGCTACTACGAAGAGAACACCGAGCGCTTCGAGCGCTTTGGCCAAGGCCGCGGAACCGGCGCGATCCATCGTTCCGTACGAGCCGCGGCCGGCGACCGAGACCAAAATAATTTTAGAACGCTCGAGCGCATGATCCTGCGCCGGCTCCGGCGCGTGGGCAGCGGAGACGGAAAAGTGCACGTCCTCGATCTCGGCTGCGGCGTCGGCGCGAGCATGATTTACCTCGCGGAGCACGCGCCGATCGCCGCAACCGGCGTCACGCTGAGCGGGCTTCAGGCCAAGCTCGCTCGCGAGCGCATCGCGGAGCGCGGGCTCACCGAGCGCGTGCAGTGCCTCGAAGGGAGCTACCTCGAGCTTCCGGAAAGCGTGCGTGTCGCCCAGCTCGCGTTCTCGATCGAGGCATTCATCCACGGCCCCGATCCGGCGGCCTTTTTCGAGGCGGCAGCGCGTTACGTGGCTCCGGGCGGCCTCTTGCTGATCTTCGACGATTTCCTGAGCGAGCGCGCTGCGGGCCGGCTTTCGCCGCGCGATGCGCGCGTGCTCCGCGAGGTTCGTGAAGGCTGGCTCGCCAATTCGCTCGTCACCGTCAAGCAAGCGTCGGAGCTCGCGTCGCAGGCGGGCTTCGCGCTCGAGACCAACGACGATCTCACGCCGCGCCTCGAGCTCGGGCGTCCGCGCGACCATGCCATTGCGCTCGTCGTGGCCGTGGGGCGCCACCTGCCGCTCCGCGGTTATCGTTTCCGGAGCCTGCTCGGCGGCAGCGCGCTGCAGGTCGGGCTGCGGCGAGGACTGCTCGAGTTCCGATGCCTCGGATGGCGTCGCACGATGCTATAGCTCACGGCTTCCGGACGGCCCCGCCGCGAGCGTCCGAACGCGCATGAGCAAGAACGAAGACGACGAGCTTTCGACCGACGAGCGCGAAGGGGAGGAGCGCGTTCGGAGCGGGGCTCGTGACGACGTCGTGGACGAGCGCGACGACGACGAGCGCGACGACAGCGAGCGCGACGAGGACGATGAGGGCGACGACGACGAGCATGAGCACGACGACGAGGAGCGCGACGACGACGTGCACGACGCGGAGCCGCCGCCGTCCGGGCGACGACTAGCCGTCTCGACGTTGATGTTCGTCGCAGCCCTCCTGTTCGTCGATGCGATGGCGAACGCGCGCTATCCGCTGGATGAGCCCGGGATTTGGTACTTCATCGTGTCGACGGACGTGGCCGTCATCCTGTTGAACTTCGCGATCATGGGGATGTTGAAGACCCCGGTGCCGCGCTGGATGCAGGTGCTCGTGGTCGTCTGGCTGTGCTTGGTGCGGTTCCTGCGCTTCGGCGACGGCATCAAGGGGCGCTACTTCGCGCAGCGCTTCAACGTCTACGGCGACCTCGCGCTCGTCCCCGACGGGTTTCGCTTTCTGAATTCGACGTGGCCGTGGTGGCAGCTCGTGGGCGGCACCATTCTCGGCCTCGCCCTGCTCGTCGGCATGGTGCTCCTCACGTACCGCGCGGTCGGCATCATCCACGGCTACCTCCAGCATCGGCGTCAGACGATGATCGCAGGCGCGCTCATCGGGCTCCTCTACCTCTTCGTGAGGAGCAGCAAGCACGACGCACGCTACGACACCTACTATTCGGGGGGGTTCGCCGCGAGCGCTCTTCCGCGGCTCGAAGAGGAAGTCGTGTTCCTCTGGAACGTGAAGAGCAAGAAAGGCGAATACGCGCGCTTGATCGACGAGACCGAGCAGATGCTCGCCGGGCTCCCGACCGATCTCGCCAAGCTCAAGGGCGCGAACGTGTACCTCATCCTCGTCGAATCCTACGGTCGTGCCATGTTCGAATGGCCACCGCTCGCGACGGCCGCGCGCGCAACGTTCGAAGCGTTCGAGAAGGACGTGACGGCGCACGGCTTCACGCTCGCCACGGGGGTCCTGAACTCCTCGACGTACGGCGGCCAATCCTGGCTCGCCCACAACACGATCGACACGGCCATCCCCACCGGCAGCCAGCTCCAATACGAGATCGTCTACGCCAGAAAGCCGCGCGCGCTCGCGAGCTATTTCAACGACGCGGGCTACCGCACGGTCCTCGTGCAGCCGAACACGACGCGCGTCGCCGAGGGCGATTTCTACGCCTTCAAGCAAAAGTACTACTACACGGACTTCGGCTACAAAGGCCCCGACTACGCCTGGGCCACGATGCCCGATCAGTTCGTGCTCGACTTCGTCCGCCGCCGCGAGCTCGACACGCGCAAACAGCCGCTCTTCATCCAATACGTGCTCGTCTCGAGCCACGCGCCCTGGTCGCACCTGCCGACCATCGTCGAAGACTGGAGCCGCCTCGGCGACGGCAGCATCTTCAACCGCACGAAGACCGTCAGGTTCCCGATCGAGTGGCCCCACTTCGAGAACGCGACCGAAGCCTACGGCCAGTCCATCATCTACGACTTCGAGCTCCTCCGCCGCTACGTGACGCGCTTCATCGACGACGGCTCCCTCGTCATCATTCTCGGCGACCACCAACCCGTGGCCGAGGTGAACGGCGATTCGTGGGAGTACGGCGTTCCCGTCCACGTGCTCAGCAAGAATCCGGAGCTCGTGCGTCCGTTCGTCACGCGCGGCTACCAGCCGGGAATTCGGCCCAATTTGGCCGGATACGTGCAGGGGCTCGAGACGCTGATGCCGAATCTATTGGTGGATTTTTCGACGGAGCGGGGCGCAGGACAAGCGCCGCACTGAGGCACTCACCCGTCGGCGATACGGCGCGTTGCGTGCTTCGGCGCTACCATTGGGGGTATGCGCCGCTTCACTTCGCCGCACCCCGCTGCCGGCCTGTTGGTCTCGTCCCTTGCCCTCGCGTTGTCCGCGTGCGGCGGCACGAGCGTCAACCACGTCGCCGGCGAGTCCGGCGGCACGGCGGGCGCGTCCGGCGGTACCGGTCACGGCGGAACCGGCGCTACGAACTCGGGCTCCGGAGGCTCCCAGGCGGGAACCGGTGGCACCACGGGCGGCGCTGGCTCCATGCCGGGCGCCGGCGGCACGACAGGCGGCACGGGCGCGAGTCCCGGAGCGGGCGGCACGACGGGCGGCAGTGGCGCGACTCCCGGCGCAGGGGGCACGACAGCCGGCACGGGGGGATTCGCCGGCGGCACGGGCGGCACCGGAGCTCTGACCTGCGACTTCGTCCGCCAGCAAACGCAGGACGAGCTGACGCACATCCAAGCGTGCAACACGGACGCTGACTGCGGGCAGGTCCTTCACGGAACGAGCTGCGGATGCACGCGCGATCTGGTCGCGCGGCTCGACGCAAACGCTGATGCGTTTCACGCGTGGAACGAGATGACGATCGACGGCGAGCCATGCAACGCATTCGCCAGCACCTGCGACTGCCCGAACGCAGACGGCTTCGTCTGCGCGAAGGGCCGCTGCGCGTGGAACTACGTCAACATCGAGCCGCCGCCCCTCTGCAGCTCCGCCGCGCTGGGCTCCATGTGCATCGTCGGAACGGCCATCGATTCAGGCGACGTGCTCGTCGCAGGCGCGCCGCTTACCCTGATGTTTCGGCCTTCCGGCTGCTACTCGAGCAGCTGCACGAAGGTCCTCACCTCTTCCTGCGACGTGAAGCCGGACGGCAACGATTTCTACGTGGCCGCCGACCTGTGCCTCGCCCAAGTCTCCGACCCCAACGTGGGCTGCACCGACGACTGCGGCGGCGGTGGCCTGCTCACGTGCAACAGCGGATACCTGCTGACCGAAGGTACCCACACCGTGCACTACGCGGGCGGCGACGTCCCGCTGGATCTGACGTTCACGGTGCCGAGCATCGTGATCGGCGACACGCAGTGTGTGAAGAGCGACGCGCTACGCTGAGCGCCTGAACCCGCACCGAGGGTCGACCGCCGCCTTGATCGCCCGTAATTTGCGCGTCCCTGGCTCATGGTGCGCTCAGTCGCAGTAGCTCCGGCCCCGGCACGAGCAGTCTCTCCATCTCTCGCGGCTCGAACTTCGTGAGCCCGCCGGCGTAGGTTCGTCCCGCGCTCAACGACGCGTGCGCGTTCAGATGTCGCGCCAGGCCATCGAGCACGGCCGGGCTCAACGCCTCGCGCGGGTAGAGCCCGTGCGCGATGTTGATGTGGCGCGCTCCGCACGGGTTCCGAACGAACGCGGGCGGCCGCCGAGCCATGTAGGTCGCGAGGATCGGCGCCGGCTCGCGCAGGCCGACCGACCACCACGCTCTGCGATGGCGCGCAATGAAGCCCTCGTGCGCACCCGCGCGCCGTGCCGCGGCGAGAAACCGCTCGACACGGCGTCGCTCGTCCGTCGACAACGCGTCGAGATCTTCCGGCAAATCGATCACCGAACGCAGCGCGCTCACGTCACCGAGCACCGCTCCAGCTCGAAAGAGCTCGCGCGCACGCGTGATCGTCGGAAAATGCACGCTCGCGGGGAGTCCCTGCGAGTGCGCCCCCGCAATCCACACGGCGTTCTTGCCCGTCACCTGCCCGCGATGCACGCGAAAGAGCTCGCCGAGCTCGACGTACCCGGCGGGGCGCGTCACGGCGCGCGTGCCGACCGTGCTCCACCGCGCCGTCGTTGCCAGGCGCGACCGCGCGACCGTCGCGCCACCCCCGAGCGAGCCGAGCGCCCCGAGCGAAGCGGCGCGACGAAATCCGACGCGTGCCGAGCGAGAGCCGAGCTCGAAACACGAAATCGCCGCCGTCGTCTCGGCATTCTCGAACGGTCGCGCGCCGGGCTCCACCAAGACGAGCCCGTTCACGCCGAGCGGTCCGACCAAGAGCTCGCGCACGAGCGACCCGTAGTTCACGTCGAGCCACTCCGCCGCCGTCACGAGCGCCCCCGCGTCACCGGCGCGACCAAGCTCCGCGACCCGCGCGAAGAAATGCACGTGAAGCCCCGCAAGCCGGCTCGCCCGCATTCCAAGCCGTTCCGCGCACTCGACCAGCCAGCGCTTGTCCGCCGCCGAGAGCGCGTGGTGGCGCACGTACGGCGGATTGCCGAGAAAGAGCGTCGCGCCCGAAATCCGCCCGAGCGACACGCGCCGAAAGTCACCGTGCACGACGCGCGTTCGTCGCGCGAGACCGAGCACCGCCGCATTCGCCGCACAGAGCAGCAAGGCGAGCGGATCCGTATCGACGGCGACGAGCTCCGCTACTCTCGAGCGCGCACCCGCCGCCACCAAGAAGCGCCCCGAGCCGGCGCCTGGATCGATCACACGTGCGGGTCGCGACCGCGCGCCCCATTCCGCCATCGCGGCGACGAGCTCGGGCGGCGTGTAGATGGCGCCGATCTCGCGACGCTCCGCCGCGTTCCGCGCCGCCGAGAGCGCGTCGCCGAGCGGATCCTTGCCGGCACGAATAGCGTCACGCAACGCACGCAAGCGAGCGGGTGCCGGACGCTCCGCACCCTCGACGACGAGCCGACGATGCCGCGTTCCGGCTGCACTCCGCGTTCCAGAAGCCGCCTGTCCCGCGCCCGTCTTACCGAGCAGTGCGTGCGTTCCCGCGACTTTTTCCGCACCGAGCGCGAGCGCCAGTCCTCGTAGCTCGGCTCGGTGCGCGGGCGTCACGGTTCGAAGCTCAGTGTAAACCCGCCATCACCGGCTCCCACACGCGCGCTTCGTTGAAGATGCGCACGAGGTCGCCGTCGATGTGGCCGTCCTTCACTTCGAGCGAGAGGATGTGGAGCGCCTTCTCGACCGGGACGGCGCGCTTGTACGGGCGATCGCTCGCCGTGAGCGCGTCGAAGATGTCGCTGATCGTCATGAGCTTCGACTGGAGCGGGATCTCTTCGGCGCGCAGCCGGTTCGGGTAACCGGTGCCGTTGAGACGCTCGTGGTGCGACCCGGCGATGGTCGCCACGCTCGAGAAGGTCGTGCCCCAGGGGATCTGCGAGAGGAAGCGATACGTGTGGGAGACGTGGCTCCGGATCTCGTCGAATTCCTCGTTCGTGAGCGAGCCGCGCATCACGCTGAGCGATTGCACCTCGCGCGCCGTGAGCAGCGTGTCCACCTCGCCGCGCAAGCGCGTGTACGACTGCCGCCCGAGCTCCTCGATGCGCTGGAAATCCCCGGCGGCGAGTACGGTCGGCTCGTTCGCGCCCTCGATGACGTGCCAGGCGTCTTCGATGTCCTTGCGGCGCTCGAGCAGCTCGCGGTCGAAGGTGGCGAGCTCGTCCGCGGGGGCGCCGCGCATCGCGGCCTGCAGCTTGCGCGCGAGGACATCGCTCTCGATCGTGCGAATCACGAAGTCGAAGCGCTGGCGGATGAGCTCGAGGTCGTGCGGAAAGAGCTTCTTCGCCTTCACGAGCACGTGCTCGCGCACGCCGATCTTGCCGAAGTCGTGGAGCAGCGAGGCGTACTCGATCTCGCGCATCTGCTCGCGCGTCCACGTCACGGCGCGGTACGGTCCGGTGTCGGCGCGCTCGACCGCGGCAGCGAGCCCGACCGTGAGGTTCGCGACGCGGCGCGAATGGCCGCTCGTCGTCGGATCGCGTGCCTCGATCGCGTCGACGGAAGCCGTCACGAACCCCTCGAAAATGCGGCGAATTTCGGCGTACAGGATCGCGTTCTCGAGAGCGATGCCGGCCTGCGCCGCGAGCGTGCGCACGAGCTCCTCGCTGCGCTCGTCGAACGGCACGACGTTGCGCTCGAAGTCGTCACGCTCGAGGAGCTTCTGCTTCGGCTCGCGCTTCTTGTTGATGAGCTGCAAGACGCCGATCACGTCGCCCTTGCTCGAGGTGAGCGGCGTGACGAGCATGCTGCGCGTGCGGTAGCCGACCTTCTCGTCGAACGAGCGATCGAAGCCGAACGGCGAGCCCGACGGCATCACGTACACGTCGTCGATGCGCAGCGTCTTCAGCTCGAGCGCGACGTAGCCGGAGATGCTGCGCGCACTGATCGGCATCGTGAACTCGCGCGAGTCGAACGAGACCGAGTCGTTCTGGCTGAGCTTGAAGCGCAGCGTGCGGCGCGCGGGCGCGGGGTCGTCGCCCTCGACCGTGTACATGCTGCCGGCGTCCGCGCCCGTCACGAAGCGCGCTTTTTCGAGGATCAAGCCGAGCAAACGGTCGATTTCGCGCTCGGTCGTGAGCGCGCGCGCAATCTCGATCAGCTCGCCGAGCTCGTAGCGGTAGCGGTTGAGCCACTTGCCGCGGCTCTCGCTGCGCGCCTTCAAGTCCATCAGCTCGAACGCCTGGTGCAGCGCGACGACGAGCTCCTCCGGACCCGGCTCTTTACCGAGCAGCGCCGCGAGCCCGAGATTCAACGCGCGCTCGAGATCGGCATCTTTGGGTCGGCCGAGCAGCACGAGCCGCGCTTCGACGAGCGCGAGCTTCTCCGTCCACGGCGCGAGCAGCTCGCGCTCGGTGTCCCACACCTTGGCGGAGGTGACGAGCACCTGGAAGCTCTGGCGCCGGACGAGGACCACGAGCGGGTGCGGCCGCAGCACCACGTCGCCCGGCGCGGCCGGGCGCGTCTCGAGCATTTGCACGACGTGATCGAGCACCGAAAGCTCGGCCTTGGCGCGTGGGCTGAGCTCCCGGAGTGGCCCCTCGGGCGAGCTCACGCGGGCTCCTCGGACTTCGCTTCGTTTTGGGCGGCTTCGCGCCGCGCGTCGCGTTCGGCGGCGAGCTTCCGGTCACGCTCCTCGTACGCCACGATGATCTTCTGCACGAGGTGGTGGCGCACGACGTCCGCGTCGGAGAAGCCGCAGAAAGAGATGCCTTCCACGCCGTTCAGGAGATCGCGCGCCTCGCGCAGGCCGCTGCGCGCGCCGCGAGGCAAGTCCGTCTGCGTGATATCGCCCGTCACGACCGCCTTCGAGCCGAAGCCGAGGCGCGTCAGGAACATGCGCATCTGCTCGCTCGTCGCGTTCTGCGCCTCGTCGAGGATCACGAACGAATCGTTCAGCGTGCGACCGCGCATGAACGCGAGCGGCGCGACCTCGATCTGCCCGCGCTCGCGCAGCTGCTCGACGCGCTCGAAGTCGAGCATGTCGTGGAGCGCGTCGTACAGAGGCCGCAGGTACGGGTTCACCTTCTCGGCCAGATCGCCCGGCAGAAACCCGAGCTTCTCACCCGCTTCGACGGCGGGGCGCGCCAGAATGATGCGCTTGACGCGCTTCTGCATCAGGCAGGAGGCCGCCATCGCCATCGCGAGATACGTCTTGCCCGTGCCCGCGGGGCCGATGCCGAAGGTGAGGTCGTGGTTCTTGATCGCCTCGACGTATTCCTTCTGAGCGCGCGTCTTCGGGACCACGGCGCGCTTGCGCGGCGTGATGATGATCGCTTCCTCGAGCAGGTCGGCGAGGTTCGCGTCGGGATCGTCCCGCAGGCCGCGCAGCGAGCGGGCGACGTCGTCCTTGCCGACCTCGTGACCGCGCCCGGCGAGCTCGGCCGCGCCGCACAGGAAGCGGTAGGCGAGCCGCACGTCGTGCTCCTCGCCCGTGATGTGGATCACGTTGCCGCGCAGGCTCACGTCCGCGCCGCTGCGCGTCGAGAGCTCCTCGAGCAGCATCGACTGCGGGCCGGACAATGCCATGAGCACCGCCGTGCTCTCGACCTCGAGGCTGGCGGTGGAAACGGCGTCTCTAGCAGCGCGGGTGATGGGAGAAGCGACCTCGCGGGGACGAGCCCCAGTAAACAAAACGATAGTCCTACTCGTGTCCCGTAGCTACTGACGCGCCCTCACGACAGCATGGACTCGCGGGCACGGCCGCCCCGCGTCCGCCCCCAGCAGAAATGATAAGTATTTCTAGCGCGCCGGTTTCTTGGCCCGATCCCGGCCCCTCCGATAGCTCCCGAGCACCATGCGACGCTGGAGCGGCCTGATGGGGTTCGGCACAGCCCTCGGGATCGTGCTCGCGCTCGTCCCCGTGGTGCGCGGCAACATCGACGTGAGCGACCCCCTGAGGAAGCTCGCGCCCGCGGCACCACCAGCACCCCCGTCGCTCGACGGGCTCGATCTGATGCGCCTCGACGTGCGGCCGACGAAGGTGACGGCGCCGCTCTCGGAGGGCCGCGTCGCCGAGCTCACGCTCGACCCCGTGCTCCAGCGCTCCGTGCGCGCCGAGATGGAGGGCTATCGCATCCCGCGCTCCGGCGTCGTGATGATGGAGGTGAAGACGGGGCGCGTGCTCGCGTACGCGAGCTACGTCGCGGAGGGCGAGAAGGTCGACGTGAACGTGCGCGCCGAAGCGCCCGCCGCCAGCGTCTTCAAGGTCGTCACCGGCGCCGCGCTGATCGAGAAGGCTGGCCTCGGGGCGGACACCGAGCAGTGCTACCACGGCGGCAAGAGCCGCATCGCGGCCGACGAGCTCGAGGACAACCCGCGCCGCGACAAGTGGTGCGCGACGCTCGGCATCGCGATGGGGCGCAGCATCAACGTCGTGTTCGCGCGCCTCGCGCAGAAGCACATCACTCCGGAGGATTTGGCGGCCGTCGGCGGAGCGTTCGGCTTCGGCGCGCCCGTACCCTTCGCCGTGCCGAACCAGCCGCCGGAGCTCAAGCTGCCGGCCGATCCGCTCGAGTTCGCGCGCGCGTCCGCTGGATTTTATCACAGCACGCTCTCGCCGCTCGCCGCCGTGGAGCTCGCGCAGACGGTCGGCAACGGCGGCGTCACGCTCGAGCCGCGCATCGTGGCCGCGGTCCTGAAAGACCGCGAGGTGCTGTGGAAAGACGATCGCCCGCCGCGCACGGTACGGCGCGCCGTCAAACCGGAGACGGCGGCCGAGCTCACGCGCATGATGGTGCAGACCGTCGCGAACGGCTCCGCCTTCAAGAGCTTCCACGACGCGTCCGGCGCTTCGTTCCTGCCCGACATCGCCGTGGCCGGAAAGACGGGGACGCTCGGTGATCCGGACGGCAGCCGCCTCTACACGTGGTTCGTCGGCTTCGCCCCGGCTGACGCTCCCGAGGTCGCCGTGAGCGCCCTCGTGGTGAACAACCCGAGCTGGCACATCAAAGCGCCGCAGCTCGCGCGCGACGCCCTCCGCGCCTACTTCGCGAAGAAGGGCAAGAAGGGCGTCACCGCGCCGTAGCGCGTTCGGGGCTCCGATTCCGCAGCGTCTTCCGTCTCGCGGCGCGCCCTGTCCGCCCCTGGCTGGAGGGTGGGCGTTTCGCGCCAAAAACCGGCGAAGGTTGGACGCTCGGCCAGGGAACGGATACCCCTCCCGAAGAGCGAAGTAGACGAGGTTCGTGTGACAGAGGCTCTGGATCCGAACAGGGAAGAAGGGGCACAGAGCGAGTCGCGGCCGTCGAGCCGGCGCCCGCCGGGTCTCAACGAGCACGATCGCCTGCGTAAGGAGCGCGACCTCTACCGCGGCCTCCTGCGCTTGAACCTCGCGGGCGATCCGCACGTCTTCCTGCGCGACGCGCTCGAGCTGATCGTCGGCGTGATGGGTGCGGCGCAGGGCTACCTCGAGCTCTACGGCCCCGACGACGCGGAAGCGACGTGGCGCTACTCGTTCGGCTTCTCGGCGGAGCAAGCCGACCAGGTTCGCGAGCTCGTCTCGCACGGCATCATCGCGGAGGCGGTCGCCAACGAGCACGTGGTGTTCACGCCGTCGGCGCTACTCGATCCGCGCTTTCGCCACCGCGACAGCGTGCAGCGATCGCTGATCGACATCGTGCTCTGCGCCCCGATCGGCAAGGACCCGCCGTGCGGCGTCGTCTACCTCCAGGGTGGTGCGGGGCTCGCCGTGCCCGAGGCGAACCAGTGGCTCAGCCTCTTCACCGAGCACCTCGCGCCGCTTCGCGAGCAGCTGCTCCTGCGCCGCCAGAATCGCTCGGAACGCGGGCTCACGACGCTGCGCAGCCGCCTGCACGCCGAAGCCTTCATCGGACAAAGCCCCGCCCTCGCCAATCACCTCGCCGAGATCGAGAACCTCGCGCCGCTCGAGGTCGCGGTGCTCATCACCGGCGAGACCGGCACCGGCAAGACCGAGATCGCGCGGCTCATCCATGCGAACAGCCCGCGCGCGAACGGACCCTTCGTCGAGGTGAACTGCGGCGCGCTCCCGGAGCAGCTCGTCGAGAGCGAGCTCTTCGGCGCGCTGCCCGGCGCGCACTCGACCGCGGCGCGCAAGGTCGAGGGAAAAGTCGCGGCGGCCCGCGCCGGGACCCTCCTGCTCGACGAGATCGGCGATCTGCCGCTGCCCGCGCAGGCCAAGCTGCTCCAACTCTTACAAAACAAGGAGTATTACCCGCTCGGTGCAGCGCGTCCCACGAGCGCGGACGTGCGCGTGATCGCGGCCACGCAC
>DASUGE010000495.1:0-4611 GCA_036274215.1 Polyangiaceae bacterium
GTCGTGCCCGCCTTGTAGAGCAGCGTCTGGTCGAACACGGGCATGAGCGTGGGCAAATGGTTGCCGCGCCAGAGCTCGTAGGCGATTCGATAATGATCCTTGGTCGTGCGCCGGATCTCCTTCGACCAGGTCGCCAGTCGCTCGAACGACGCCCAGTCCGGCAGCGCCGCTGCGCCCGAGACGGGCCGGCGCAGGTTTCGCACGAGCGGCCGCGTGACGCTCGGAAAGGCGAGCGGCACCGCAAAGCAACCGACGAGCACCGCTCGCGCGACGAGCGGACGGAGACCGATACCTTCGAGCACCCGCTTCGCGACACGAGCACACTCGGTCAGCGCGTAGCCGACGAGCGGAAACCAGAAGAGCTTGCCCACGAGCAGGAGGCGATTGACCTCGAGCTTGACGAGGCTCGGCAGCACGCGCTCGAGGTGTAGCGTGCGCACGAGCACGTCGGACGCGAACAACACGCACGAAAGGGCCGCGAGCGCGAAGAATCGGCCGCCGCGCGTGCGTCCCGCGAGGCCGAGCGCGATACCGAGCAAGCCGAGGTAGTGGAGCGCCGGGGCGAAGTTCTGGAACGTCTCGCCCGTGAGCAGCCGCTCGAGCACGACCCCGGGGGGCTGGTTCAGCCAGCCGAAATCGCCCGTGTCGGCGGTGTGGGAGAAGAACGGAACCAGGAAGAATCCCGAGAGACAGGCGCCGAAGGCCAGCGCGCCCACGAGGCGCAGCAACGCCGGTCCACGGGAGCGTTCGGTGCCAAAGCGGCGTGCGACGCACAAGAGCGGCACCGTCAGCGCGAAGGCGACGAGCGTCACCTGATGCGTGATGAGGGCGAGGGCGACGAACGCGCCGGCCGCGGCGATCTCGCGGGCCGAGTCGCTCGAGAGCACGCGTTCGAGCCGCACGAGACCGAGCTCGAGGAAGCACGCAGCCAGCGTCACGGGCCAGACGCCCCACTCCGTGTGCCACTCCCACCCTCCCTCGAGCATCTGGCCGGGATCGAGGAGCGTGAGCCACGCGGCGATGACGCCCACGGCGGGACCGAAGAAATGCCGGCCGAAGCGGTAGGAGGAATAGGCGCTGAAGAACATGAGGCCCGCGAACGCCACGGCATACGTGCGGAGCCAGCTCAGCTGTCCGAGGGTCAGGAGTCGGAAGAGCCCGACCCACAGCTCGCCACCGCAAGGCACGAGCTCGTCCGCGGGCGAGCCGAACCCCCAGAAGTGACTCCAGCCGCGCAGGCGTCCGCTCGGCACGAGCTCCGTCCAGAAGTGCCACGCCTTGAACACGTGCGTCGCGTGGTCGTGGCTGAGCGGGATTTGGCCGATGAAGCGCGGCGCCAGCACGGCCGCGGGGACGAGCGCGAGCGCGAGCAGCAGACGTTCGCGAAGCTTTCCCGAATCGAGCGCGTGAAGCACGACTTTATCCGGGTTCGTTCGACGCTGCGCCGCGCGACGCTAGCCGCCCGAGCCAATGGCACGCGAGGAGCCACCAGATCGGGACGAGCGGGAAGAGGTAGCGAGCCACGGCGGAGCTCAGGCTATAGGCGGCCAGGCTCAGTCCGAAAAAAACGAAGAGCGGGTAGTACGCGGGCAGAGGGCCGACGGCGGCGCGGCGCGCTCGCACGGCGACGTAGGCCGAGAACGCCAGGAGCGCGAGGTGTGACTGGCTGTACGGGTTCCACCACGGCGTGCCGCGCACCGTCACCGGTACGTCGAGAAAGAGCCGCACGACGTTGTAGAGCCAGTTCTTCGCGAACTTCAGGGGATGCTCGCGCACGTTCTTGCGCGCGGCTTCTGCGAACACGTCGCCCGTCTCCGGCGTCGACAGGTTTCGGAGCTGCTCCACGACGGAGAGATTCGGATCGCGGTCGAGCCCGCTCGTTTTGTCGAAGAGGGCGAGGTGATGCGCACGGAGCAGCGGATTTCGCTGCACCCAGCCCTGGTGGTACCAGTCGCCGAGCTCGTCGGGGAACGGGGACGTGAGCCAGTAGAAGCTGTTCGAGCCGAGGCTGTTCCAATAAAACAAGCGTCCCGTGAGCTGGTACGTGTAGCCGAGGTAAGGGACGCACAGACCGAGCGCGAGCAATGCCGCGAGCGCGTGCGCACGCCAGCGCGCAGCCGAGGTGCGCCGCCAAATCAGGAGCGCCACGAGCAGGAACGCCACGAGCACGTACCCGAAGACCACCTTCGTGAGCGCGAGCAACCCCAAGCACACGCCTGCCACCACGGTGTGAAGCACGCCGCGCCCCGCCCTCAGCCCGTGATACACCCAGGCCGTGAGGAGCAAGAAGCACAGCACCTCGGTATAGAGCAGCGGCAGGAATTCCTCGGTCGGCAAGTACAGGCCGAGCAGAGCCACGGCGATGAACGACCACGGCGCCGGCACGCGCGGCTTCAGGATCAGCCAGGCGTAGAAGAGCGCGAGGGCGTGCAGCACCGCATTCGCGTAGCGCGCGGCCTCGAGCGAGCCGAGCGCGAGGAAAGGAGCGAGGAAGAGCGGATACCCGGGGCCGTTGCAGAGAAAGATGCGATCGTGCGGCGAATAGAAGCCCGCGAGTAAATTCTTCGCGTAGTAGATGTAGCGCCACTCGTCGCCGAACTGAGCGCGCGGCAGCGTGCTTCCGATGCGGTGCGCGTCGACGGCGAGCGCGCACACGAAGATGGCGAGGGCGACGGCCCAGGGCGGCAGGGACGCGCGCTCGGCGCTCGGGCGCTGCTCGAGCCGGGCCTCTGCCATGCGGGGCTCACAGGAGCGGCGCGAAAAACTCCCACTCGCGGTCGTTGTGGCCGGGCAGGTGCTCGTGCGCGTAGTCGGGATAGATGACGCGCGACTTCTTCGACGCGATCTTGTTGTACGCGGCAAATTGGGTCGACGGCGGGCAAATCTCGTCCATCAGACCGATCGTCATCATGACCTCGCCGCGGATGCGCGGCGCGAGGTGCTGGACGTCGATGTAGCCGAGACGCTCGAACCAGTGGTCGATGCGGTCGTGTGTCGGATCGTGGCGCCGGAAGAAGAGCTGAAGCTCGTGGTACGCGTCCTTGGCGAGGTCCATCTCCCAGACGCGGCGATAGTCGGAGAGGAAGGGATAGACGGGCGCGAGCCGCTTGATGCGCGGCTCGAGCGCGGCGCACGCCAGCGCGAGCGCGCCCCCTTGTGACGCCCCGGCGGCGCCGAGCCGCTCCGAGTCGACCTCGGGCATGGCGGCGACGATACGCGCGAGCAGCGCCGTATCGAGGAAGACGTGACGGAAGAACAGCGCGTCGGGCTCGTCCTGCAGACCGCGGATGATGTGACCCTGGAGGGTGTTGCCGCGCACCGTGCCGGCGTCCTCGCTGAGGCCGCCTTGGCCACGCACGTCGAGCGCCGCGACGACGAAGCCGGCGGCCGCCCACGCCAGCTTGTCCGCGAAGTCGCCGCTGTTCATCGAGTAGCCGTGGAACCGGAGCAGCGCCGGGCAGCGGCCCTTCGGAGCGCTGGGCCGCACGAGCTTCGCGTGGAGGCGCGCGCCGCGCACGCCCGTGAAATAGAGATGAAAGCACTCCGCGAAGCTCGCCTGGATCTTGGCGGGCACGAGCTCGACCTCGGGATCGACGGCGCGCATCTCCGCGAGGGCGCGCTCCCAGTACGCGTCGAAATCCGCGGGTCGCGGATTCCTACCCATGTACCGCTCGAGCTCTGCGAGCGGCATGTCGATGGTCGGCATGGACTCCCCGGGTTAGCAGCTCTCCCGGGGTCTTGGAAGTGCTAGGGTCGCGCCCTCGTTCATGCGCATTTCGCACAATTGGCTCAAGCAGCTCTTGCCCGATCTCAACGCCACGGCATCCGAGCTTTCGGAGCGGTTGAGCTCGATCGGCCTGCCCGTGGATCGCAGCGAGCCCTATGGGCAGGCGCTCGGCGAGGTCCGGATCGCGCGCGTGACCGCCATCGCCCCGCACCCGAAGCGCTCGGGCCTCCGCCTCGTCACGGTGGACCACGGCCGGGGCACTCAAGAGGTCGTGTGCGGCGCCGCGAACGTTCCCGACCCCGGGGGCCTCGTCGTGCTCGCTCCGCTCGGCGCGCGCCTGCCGACGCTGCCGGGCCCGCTCGCCGCACGCGACATCGGCGGCGTGAAGAGCGAGGGCATGCTCGTGAGCGAGAGCGAGCTCGGGCTCGCCGCGACCGCGGAGGGCATCATCGTGCTCGCGGCGCGCAGCGTGGAGCCGGGCCGCACCCTCGCGGAGGTCGTGCCGAGCGCGGTCGATACCATCTTCGAGATCGACGTGACGAGCAACCGGCCCGACGCGCTCGGCCACGTCGGCGTCGCGCGTGACCTCGCCGCGCTCTACCGCATCCCGTTCCCGAAGCCGGTCGTGGGCACGCCGCCGAAGACGTCGGACGTGAAGCTCGAGTCGCTCGTCAGCATCGAGAATCGCGACACCGAGCGTTGCCCGCACTACGGAGCCGGCGCCGTGCTCGACGTGACGATCGCGCCTTCGCCGCTCTGGCTGCGCTATCGGCTGGAAAGCCTGGGCGTGCGCCCGATTTCCAACGTCGTGGACGTGACCAATCTGCTGCTCTTCGAGTACGGCCAACCCCTGCACGCGTTCGATCTCGACCGGGTGCGCGGCG
>DASUGE010000496.1:0-5607 GCA_036274215.1 Polyangiaceae bacterium
CGGGCTCCTCGCGGGCGCGGGCGGGGTTCTCTCGATGGCGGGCGACGGCGGGACCGGAGGCACCGCCGTGACGAGGCCGCCTTGCGGCCAGCCCCCCACGGTGAACAACGACCCGGCGTGCCCCGACCCCGGTGTCTTGTCGTGGGGCCGACGCTACGTCGAGTCTGCGTGCGCCGACGACCTGCGCTGCGACTTTTTGATGCTTACCGGGAACGACCCCTGCACTCAGCCGCCCATCGCACAGTCCTTCCAATGCTGTGGCTGGGGATTTGCATCCACCTGCCCAACACTGCCGGAAGGGCAGGATCCGAGCTGCGTGTTGCCCATCGACCAGAACACGCCGTGCACCGTCGAAGGACTCGCGTGTCAGGTGCTCGAGTACGAAGGGTCCCCAGCAACGGACTACGTCTGCTGTGACGGCCTCTATCGTTTGGGCTCGGGCTGCTGATCGGCTGGTGCGCGGGCCAGTCGTGGCCACCGCGCGCCGCTCAACCGGAGCGGAATCCAATCCGCTCGTGGGTGCCGTCGCAGAAGGGCTTGTTGGCGCTGCCGCCGCAGCGACAGAGCCGAGCGCTCGTGATTCGGGAGACGACGCGGCCAGTCCCGCTCACGATCTCGAGATTGCCTCGCACCTGCAGCGGCCCGTCGGGCTGAGGCTCGACCGCGAGCGGGCCGTCGCGCACCTCCAGCATCGTCGTCGCGCCGGTCGGGGGCTCGCCGGATGCCGCGAAGCCGATCTCCTTGTGCGAGCCGTCGCAGTACGGCTTGTGCTTCGAGGCACCGCAGCGGCACAGGGTCGCGCGGTATCCCGCAGGCTGTCCTCCGATAGCCAGCTCGGCGCGCAAGGCGTAGGGCCCGCCCTCGCGCACGCTGAGGAGGTTCACGGGGGGTGCGCTCTCGTCCGGCATGCCGTCCTTGCGCCGGTAGCGAATGGCACCGGAGGGACAGGCGTGCGCGATTTCGACGACGGCCTCCGCGTCCATCGCGTCGGGATGGATCCACGGTCCCTCGACGTTCGCGAGGAAGACGCGCGGCCCCCAGGTCACGCAGAAGCGTGAATGAATGCACTTCCGCCCTTCGTAGACGAGCGTGAGTCGCTTGCCTTCGATCTCTTCCACGCCTGGCGCGACTTGGGTGGCTGGCGGCGGGGACGGCGCCTGCGCCGCCGTCTGGTTCGTCGCCCCGACGCTCGGCGCCGAGCTACCCGGAGTCGCTTCCGCTTGTCCCCCACCCGCGCGGAGCCGCGCAAACCCGGTCCGAGCTCGCTCGCTCGCCTCCGTCAACCAACGCCCCATGCCGGACGCTCCGTCGCCGCTCTCGAGCTCGACGGCGGCGTGCCCGAGCTCCGCGAAGCGCTCGGCGAAGAAGTGCGGCGCCGTCGCATCGGCGGGGACCGGCACCGAGCCACGCAGGGCCGTGAACGACATCCCCGCGTGACAACCGGGCGACGACGGCCCGGCGGGAAGCGTCGCCGCGCGCTCGCCGAACGTCGTCACGACACGCATCAAGCCACGCGACAGATCGATCGCGAGGGCCTTCTCCGGCCGCGGTCGCGGAATCAGGTACGAGAAGGCGAGCAGGCGGAGCATCAGCGCATACGCGCTGTTGGCGAGGTCGACCGCGGCGATTGCCCGCTCGTCCTCGAGCCAAACGCGTCCCGTCGCGCGTGGCGGCGGACGCAGCACGGGGTTCACGGCGGCCGGGTACGCGGGCTGAAAGCTCGGGTTCTTCGCCGAGAGGCTGCGAAGCTCGTCACGAACGGCGGCAAAACGCGCGAAATGCGAGCTCGTCGAGTGGAGGGGCGCACCTTCGCCCTGCTCGACGATGGCCGTGAGCGCCACGAGCGCCGTCTTTCGGCACAGCACGGGGGCGGCACCGGGGAGCTCGACCTCGGCCGCCGAGAGCTGAAGCGCGGGATCGCCCGCGAACGCCACCTGCTCGCCGACCAGGTCGACGAATTCGGCGATCTGCCCCTCGAGGTACGCGTAAAATTCGCCGACCGTCTCGTAGTCGAGCGACATCGGCACGAGGCGCACGCTGCGCGGCCTGCGCCGGAAGGAGAGCTCGGATTCGAAGCCGGTTCCCTCCGGCTCGACCGAGCCCGCCGGGCGCTCGAGATGAATGAAATGCTGGAGCGACGCCTCCCCGAACGGCGCGAGCTTCACGACGAGCCCCGCGGGAAGGGTGCCGGGATCGAGCGGGAAGTTGCCGCGGCCGAGCTGCGGCACCCCGCCGAGCGCCGCGGTGATGTTCCACACGGCCGCGAGGTGCCCCATCTCTTCGACGGCGACCGTCACGATGGTCTTGCGCCAGCGCGCGACGGCCTCCGCCTCTTCCGGCGAGAACGCCGCGTCCTCCCGCTTGAGACTGAACGCCGCGTAGAGATACGTGCACATGAGGTTGTGCTCGAGCTCGGCGGCTTCGGCGAGCAGGTGCAAGAGCTGCTCGCGGGTCGGCAGCTGACGAGGGCTGACGCTCGGTGTCACGAAGCGCTGCGTACGCCGACGTCAGCGGCGCGCCAAGGAGGGCGGGCGCGCGCCGGCGTGTCGGGCCGCGTCTGCCCCGTCTTGCGCCGGAAACGTGGCGGCGGCCCTCCGGCGCTCAGCGGCTCGCCTTGAGCGCGTCGAACTCGCCGGGATCCGAGATGAACGGCGGGTTCACGTCGCCGCCCACGAAATCCTGCGTCCGATCGTAGCGACCGTAGCGAGTCACCTCGCCACCGCCGCCGTGGACCGGGAAGCCGTCCTCGCCGCCCTTCACGCCGAGCGCGTTCATGAGATTGCAGAAATATTTGTTGATCGGCGCGTTCGCGAGCGACGGATCGGTGCCCGACGAGGCGACCACGTCGAGGCTCGGCACGTTGGGGTCACACACCTCCTCGCTGTTGCCCCGCGACAGGGTCGAGGAGCCGTCGTCGACGTTGACGGCGCAGCCCGTACGGAAGTAGCCGCCGGCGCTACCGACCTGAACGATCGGCAGGTTGTTCAAGTTGTGGGCGTTGCCGTCCGACATTTCCTGGAACCAGACGGCCGCCGTGTTGTCGAGCACGCTCC
Organism: Polyangiaceae bacterium; assembly: GCA_036274215.1. Classification (GTDB taxonomy): domain Bacteria; phylum Myxococcota_A; class Polyangia; order Polyangiales; family Polyangiaceae; genus PMG-095. Next base: position 3,054 of record DASUGE010000496.1, read on the forward strand.
CGTCACCCTCCTCGATGCCGTTCAAGAGCCCGACCAGGTACGCGAACTTCTGCGCGTAGTAGGCGTCGATCTTCAAGAGCATGTCGGTCGCGCCATCGAGACACCCAGCGGCCATCCCCGCATTCGCGATGCGGTGCGAGAGCGAGTGGGCCTCGATCTCGAGCCCGAGCGAGGTGAAAAGGTAGTTTGGCGGATACTTGAGGAAGATGACGGGGTTCGCGTTGCAGACGGCAGCGAGCGCCGCGAGGCCGGAATAGACATCGGCGCCGTCGAGCGTCCCGTACACCGTGGTTCCGAGGATGTCTCCGCCGAGCTCGGCTCCCACCGTCTCGACGTAGGAGGGAGGGGCGCCGAGCGCGGCCGCGACCTCGAGGTTGCACTGAGCGGACGAGAGCACGCCGCCCGTATCGTCGAGCAGGGCCTTCCAGGCCTCGAGCTTGTTGCGATCGGCGCGGCTCATGTCGGCGCGTTCGAGCGAGTCGAGGTCATCCCGTACCAGATCGATGACGCTCTTCCCCCGCAGCGCCTGGTAGCTGTCCGGGGAGAGCGGCTGGTTCTCCTGAAAGAGCCCGGTGAGGCTCGAGTAGACCTGCGTCGTCGTTCCGAGCCCCGCGTACGGCACCTCGGGAGCGGAGTACGAGATGCAGGACTGCGGGGAATCGGTGCGGTTCCCCACGTGCATGAAGAGCGGCGTCCCCATGGGCGACAGCTGCTGGGCCATCACGTGATCCAGCGACGGACCGCTCGGCATCGCTTTGAATCGGGTCGCCTCGTTGAAACTGAAGGGCTCGTTGCTGTTCGGCGTGACGGGCTGACAGGTGAAGTACGAGCCACACGCCTGCAGGTGCTGGTCGTTCCCCTGGCCGAGCGACATGTCCGACGTCCACTGGTTCATCGCGCGAATGCCGCGCGGCATCAGCAGCTTATCGACGTACGGGCTCAAGGCCTGAAGCGTCGTGGGGGCGAGATCAGCCGCCGTGAGCTCGCCGTGCGAATTGGTAGGGAACCACCGACTCGTGATGCACCCGTAGTGGGTGAACATGGCGATGAACCGCCTTGGCGCGCCTGCGGCTTGGGCCCGCACCGACCGGCCCGAAAGTGAGCCGAGGAACGGCGCCGCCACGCACGCGCCGCCGAGGCCGCGAAGAAAGATTCTGCGATTCACACCGTTCCGCGCTCCTGAATGCTCCCCACCGAGCTTCCCCCGTAAAAAGCCGACTCGGTAGACGCATTCTTTCACGCCTGGACGCGTGGAATTTTCGAGTGAGAGCGGGAGCGGCGTGAGCTTTTAATTCGACCGGGCCGCGCATCCTTTCGGGCGCCTGAATCGTCGTCGGGTCGAGGCACCCATGACGACTCTCTCAGATTCGAAGATCCTCGTGATCGGCGCAAGCTCCGGCGTCGGTCGCGCGACCGCCGTCTCACTCGTCGCGCTCGGCGCCAAGGTGGTGGCAGCGGCGCGGCACCGCGAGCGCCTCGACGAGCTCCGCGCGGCGGCGGCAGGTGCGCTCGAGACCCGCACGCTCGACGCAACCGACGGTGCCGCGCTCTCGCGAGTGCTCGCCGAGGTGCGCCCCGATCACGTGGTGCTGAGCGCCGGTAGCCACTCGCGGCTGGCGCTCGTTGACGAGCACGACTGGGAGAGCTTCTCGCTGCCGTGGAACCAGGACGTGAAGATGGCGTTCGAGCTCGGCCGCGCCGCGCTCGCGCTGCCGCTCCGGCGCGGTAGCACCGTCGTCATCGTCTCGAGCGGTGCGGGGCTCGGCGGCTCCCCGCTCTCCGGGGGCTACGCCGGGGCGAAGCGCATGCAGATGTTCCTCGCGTCGTACCTCGCGCGCGCCTCCCAAGAGCGCTCGCTCGGGCTTCGCTTCGTGTCCGTCGTGCCGAAGCAGCTGCTCGTCGGTACCGAGACCGCGCACCAAGTGAGCCGCGCCTACGCAAAACTAGCGGGGATCACGCCAGAAAAGTTCATGGAGCGGTTCGAGCAGCCGCTCGACGCGCAGGCCGTCGCGAGCGCCATCACCAGCGTGCTCGAGGGCAAGCTCGCCCCGGAGTCCGCGACCCTCGTCGTCACCGGCAAAGGCACCGAGCTACTCTAGGCGCGAGGACCGAAGCGTGGACACGAAGGACTTACCCGCCGAGCTGGCGCGGGCGCGGGCGAGCTTTCTCGAGCTCGTCACCGAGCTGAGGCCCGAGCTCCACCGCTACTGCTCGCGCCTTACGGGCTCCGTCATCGAGGGCGAGGACGTCGTGCAGGACACGCTCGCCAAGGCGTACTACTCGCTCAGCACGGCGCACGAGCTGCCGCCGCTCCGCCCGCTCTTGTTTCGGATCGCGCACAACACGGCGCTCGACGCGCTGCGTCGCTACGAGCACCGGCTCGTCGAGCCCGTCGCGGAAATCCCGGAGGACACCCGGGGCGTCGAACGCGTGGATCCCGAGCTCGTCGGCACCGCGCTCGCGGAGTTCTTGACGTTGCCCGTGACGCAGCGGAGCGCCGTGATCCTGAAAGACGTTCTCGGCTGCACGCTCGAGGAGATCGCCGAAGCCACGG
>DASUGE010000497.1:0-3616 GCA_036274215.1 Polyangiaceae bacterium
GGAGCGTTGCGCGCCCCCTTCGTCGAACGTTTGCGAGCCGGTGCCGCACGCGCCGGCCAAGATCACGCTGGAACCGATGATCGCCCACCAAAATTTCGTCATGACCCGCCTCCTCACCCTGGGTGGAACACCCGCGCAAATCCCCTTAACACGGAACGCGACGCGAAGTCACGTATGTATTTCGTAAGGTGCGGAGATGAGGTCGAACGTTCAACTGGCGATCACGCGAACGCGCCAATCACTGCCGCGCACCACCAAAGTTCTCCACAGGCCAGCTCGGCTGCGTCGCTCTGGCCGGATCGATCGAACAAATATTGCACCACCGATGCGGCGTTGGGGGCGTTAGCGAGACAGCACTTCTCGCAAATCGTGGGCGAGTAGCTCCCAGACGCGCGCAACGCGGGGTGCGTGCCGGATGGCTTCGTGCGCGGTGAGCCAGACGGGGTACGTCGGTAGCTCGAGTCCGAGCGGTATCTCGACGAGCTCGGGATCGCGCGCGCCGATGAGCACCTGACCGAAGCCGATTCCGGCGCCGGCGCGCACGAGCTGCCAGTAGGCCGTGGGATTGTCGGCGCGCACTTTGAACCACCCGCGTTCGACGGGGAAGCCCGCTTGGCGGAAGCCCTCGAGGATGGCGGTCTCGCGATCCATCCCGATCACGTCGTGCGCGAGGAGCTCCTCGGGACGGCGCGGAAGACCGCGGCGCTCGAGGTAGCTCTTGGCCGCAAAGGCGGCGAAGCGGAGATCGCCGAGGTGTTGCGTCACGAGATCGAGCTGCGTCGGGCGGTACATGCGTACGGCGATGTCGGCTTCGCGAAAGTGCAGGTTCGAGGTTTCGTCGCTCACGTGGAGCTCGAGCTCGATGCGCGGCTCCTCGCGCCGGATGCGGGCGATGATGGGCGGCAGATGCTCGGTGCCGACGACGACGCTCGACGTGATACGAACCGCGCCCTCGAGCGTCTCCGCCTTGCCCGCGGCACGGAGCTCGATCTCGTGGATCGCCTGCCGCATGGCACGAGCGGGCGGGAGCATGGCTTCGCCCGTCGCCGTGAGGGTGAGCCCCTTGTCGTGGCGCTGAAAGAGCTCGGCCCCGAGCTGCTCCTCCATCGTGTGGATTTGCCGGCCCACGGTGGGCTGGCTCGAGCCGAGGACACGGGCCGCCGCCGACAAGCTCCCTACCTCGGAAACGGCGAGAAATGCCTGCACCAAGGACCAATCGAGGGACGTTCCGCCGGCCATTCAGGAACGCATACCCGGTCTGCGCACTTCCGCAATTCCCGATCCGCGCCCGCTCCTACATGTTCGGAGGGCAACAACGACCGAAAGGGACCTCGACCATGACTCAAACCGTTCTGATCCTCGGCGCTTCGGGCAAAATCGGCCGCTACAGCGAAGCGGCGTTCCGCCGGGCCGGCTGGCACGTGAAGCGCTGGGACCGGAAGCACGAGGATCTGGCCCAGGCCGCGCGCGGGGTCGACGTCATCGTCAACGGGCTGAACCCGCCCAAGTACCATGACTGGGCGCGACTCGTTCCCGCCTACACGGCGCAGGTGATCGCAGCGGCGAAGGCAAGCGGCGCCACCGTGATCATTCCGGGCAACGTCTACAACCTCGGGGCGCGCGGCGGCGAGTGGTCCGAGTCCACGCCGCACGAGCCCACCACGCGCAAGGGCCGCATCCGCGAAGAGATGGAGCGGGCGTACCGAGCGTCGGGCGTGCGCACGATCATCCTCCGCGCCGGCAACTTCATCGACCCGAAGCGAAGCGACGACGTGATGTCGCTGCTTCTCATGCGGAGCATTCGGAGCGGCCGCGTGACGGCTGCAGGCGATCCGCAGGCAATGCAAGCGTACTGCTACCTGCCGGATTGGGCGCGGGCGGCGGTCGGTCTCGCCGAGAAGCGCGCAGAGCTCGCGACGTTCGAGGACGTTCCGTTTGCGGGGCACGCCTTCACCGCGGAAGAGCTCCGCGCGTTCCTGAGCAGCGAGCTCGGCCGCCCGCTCGGCTTCGTGCGCTTCCCGTGGTGGCTCTTCCGCGTCCTCGCGCCGTTCTGGGAGCTCGCGCGCGAGATGCTCGAGATGCGCTACCTCTGGAGCACGTCGCACACGCTCTCCGGCACGAAGCTCGCGCGACTTTTGCCGGAGTTCCGGCCCACGCCCCGCGCCGAGGTGATGCGCGCCGGCGTGCCGGATGACTTGCTCGGGCAAGAGGGGGTGGCCCGCGGCGTCCAGGTATCCTAAACCAGCGCGACGATGGCCGATTCGATCCGCATTACCGCGTCGTTACGCATCGAGCGCCCGGCAGAGGTCGTGCGGCAGCAGTACCGCGACATCGACCATCACATCCGAAACAACGTGCACCCGGACATCGCGTACGCGTGGGAGGAAGCGCCGGCCGGGGTCCGCCGCATCCGGACGACGTTCCACGTCCTCGGCTCGCCCCAGTACGACGTGTCGGAGCTCGAGGACGGAGCGGACGGGTCCTTCGTCATTCGGTACTTGCACGGTACGAATTCCGGGATGGTGCTCGTGCACCGTTTCGTGCCGCTCGGTCCCGACGCGACCGAGGTGAAGCTCGAGGCGGAGGCGCCCGCAACGCTCTCGCGCAAGCTCCTCGGGCCGCTGTTCGTCGCGGGCGCGCGCCAGGTGATGCTGAAGGCCCTGCACGAGGACAAGCGTGACCTCGAGGGCGGCTTCGTCGCCGGCAAAGCGGCGGGCAATCTCGACCGCGCGCTTGCGTTCCTGGCGCCTCCGGCGGGGCGCGCCTCCTTCGTGAAGCCCCTCGGCGAGCGCAGCGCGGAGGCCAAGCGCGCGGTGCTCGACGCGGCGTGCCTGATCGCCGTCGCCGACGGCGAGGTCCAGGAGGGGGAGCTCGACGCGATTCGCCGCGCCGCTCAAGCGATCGGGGCCGCCGACCAGAGGGACTGGCTGGTCGGCCGCGCCCGCGAGCTGTCGGCGCTCGCTCGCTCGCCGGCGATCGTCGCGGAGGCGACGCGGATCGGCGAGAGCCTCGTCAAGGAGCGGCTCGGTCTCGAGGGCATCACCTTCGCGACGGTGATCGCGCTCGTGAGCGACGGCATGTCGCTCGGCGAGCTCGAGCTCTTGCGTGAGCTCGCGCGCGTCGCTGGCGTGGCCGACGGGTCGCTGCCGGCCGTCATCGAGACGGCCGAGCGCGCGCTGATGGTCGCCTGACCGCGCGCTGCGGGTCGCCGGACGCAAGGCTTGCGCGCTCGCCTGGCGTGCTCCCGACTGCGGCGCACCCGATGCGTCGTCGTTCGACGCGCTTCGCGCGGCGAGCCCAGTTGCGCGCCGAGCTGCGCGAATGCGCCTGCGGCACGGCACTTGCTGTGTGTGAGGGCGAGTGGGTGCTTCGATGCTCGCCGCCGACTTCATTGCAGAACAGCTCGTTCTACTCGGCGTACGCCACGTCTTCGGCGTGGGTGGCGCAAACATCGAGGATCTGTTCGTCGCGATGCAGCGCCGGCGCCCCTCGATTGCCGCCGTCCTCTGCAAGCACGAGCACGGGGCCGGAACGGCGGCGGACGGCTACGCCCGGATCACGGGAGGGCTCGGCGTCGTGCTCGCGACCTCGGGCGGCGGAGCCATGAATCTCGTAC
>DASUGE010000498.1:0-2070 GCA_036274215.1 Polyangiaceae bacterium
GGAGCCACACGGCCGGCGCTGCCGCCCGGATGCACCAAGCGCATGCTCTCGGGCAGCATGTGCCGCCGGAGCTTCAGCTCGTGACCGTGGAGCACGAGGAGCCGTCGTACGGTGAGCTCGAGCTCACGCACGTTGCCCGGCCACGGATAGAGAAGCAGATCCTCGAGCAGCCGCGGCTCGAGCGAGGGCGGCCTCCCTCCCGAGTGTTGCTTGAGAAAGTAGCCGAGCAGAACACCGATGTCGGCGCGACGTTCGCGCAGCGGAAGCAGCTCGACGACGAGGCCGTTGAGCCGCATCGCCAAGTCCTCCCGAACCCGCTCGGCCTGCACGAGCTTGGAAAGCGGCTCCTGAACGGCCGCGACGAAGCGCACATCGAGCTCCTGCGGGCGAGTCTCCCCGAGGGCCGTGACGCGCCGATCCTGCAGGACCCGGAGGAGCTTCGCCTGCAGAGGGAGCGGAAGGTCCGCGAGCTCGTCGAGAAACAGCGTTCCGCGCTCCGCGGCCCGGAGGTGCCCGAGCGCCGCGTGCTCGGCGCCCGTGAACGCGCCCTTCCGGTAACCGAAGAGCTCCGCCTCGGCGAGCGCGCCGGGGAGAGCGGCGCAGTTGACGGCGTGCAGCTCACCACTCCGCCCGCTGAGCGCGTGGATCGCGCGCGCGACGCACTCCTTGCCGGTCCCGGTCTCGCCGACGACGACCACCGGCAAGTCGCTCGAAGCGACCTGCCGCAGCTGGTCGAGCTCGCGGCGTAGGCCCGGTCCGAACACCACGCCCGGGGTGACCTCGCACACGTCCGCCTCGGCCAGGTCCCTCTCGGGCTCCTCGCGCACCACGACGCCGATGGCGTCTCCGAAGCGCAGCACGTCCCCCGGCGACAGAGCGCTGTGCTCGATGCGAAGGCCGTTCACGAAGGTCCCGTTGGTACTTCCGCAGTCCTTGATGGCGTAAACGGGCCCTTGGCGGACGAGCTCCGCGTGGTGGCGCGACACCCCCGCAGCTACCAGCCGCACGTCCGATTGCTCGTCGCGACCCACGGTGAGCCGGTTTCGCGCGAGCGGCGAGTAGCTCCCGTTCGCCCCCGGAGACATCCAGCGAACCGCCTGGACGCGGGCACGCGGAGCTCCGTCCCCGCTGTCCGTCAACCGAAGCGTGCTGTTCTCTTCCGCGCTCACGAACCCGAAAATCGTCTAGCAAGGGCCGCTCCGGGCGTCCACGCCGGTCCACTCGCAGGGGTGCCCAGCTTCGAGACGCCAAGTGTCCGGACAAGCTAGCCCCACCCTCGCGGGTGTCCGGACACTGGCATGACCACCTCGGCTCAGCCGAATCGTCGCGCCGAACGTCGCGGCGCTGCTGGCACGCACCGTGCTTAGCGAGCGGCGTGGACGGTCAGATCGGGCGCGGAGACGCAGAGCGCGGCGCCGACGAGGTCGTGGGCGACCTGATGCGCGACGTGTACGTCACGATCGAGCGCGCCGCCCGCCGCATCCTGAGGAACGACGACGACGCGAAAGACGTCGCGCAGGAGGTCTTTCTGCGGGCGATTTGCAAGGCGCGAGCGGAGGGGTTCGTTGCCCCTCCGGCCTGGCTGCACCGCGTGACCACGAACCTCTGCCTGAATCGCCTGCGCGACGAGCGTCGACGACGCGAGCTCCTCTTCGATTCCACACCCGAAACCTCACGCCCATCGCCCCCCGAAGCGACGGTGCTCCTCCGCCAGCTCTTGCACGAGATGCCAGACACCTTCGAGTGTGCCGTGCGGCGTCACTACCTCGACGAGGAATCGCATCAGGAGATTGCCGTGGGGATGGGTGTATCGCGCCGAACCGTCGGGAACCGGCTCGCCGCCTTCCAGACGTGGCTCGCCGCGACGGAGTGAATCTTCTTCCTTCTTTTGCCACCCACACACGCCGGCGTGCCAGAACTTCACCGCGCCGGCACCGAATCAAGCGTGGGTCGGTGGGACATCACGTACATCTGGACGGCCGAAGGTTGGGCCTACCTGGCCGTGCTGCTCGACCTGTACTCGCGCCGCGTCGTGGGTTGGGCGTTGCGCAAGTCGTTGAGCCGCGAGCT
>DASUGE010000499.1:0-5064 GCA_036274215.1 Polyangiaceae bacterium
ACGAGCTCGGCCTTGGCCTTCTCGGCCTTGCGCTCGCCCTGGCGGATCGCGACGTACGTCTTCAAGAGATCGTTCACGTCGACGCGGAGCTCTTCCTCCATCTTGCGCATGCCGCGCTGAGCGTCCTTGAGCGCCTCGTCCATCTCCTCGAGCTCGACGCGGTCGATGCCGAGCTTCTTCGCGAGGGCCGCCTGGCTCTCGGGGTCGTCCTTGGCTTCGCGCAGCATGCGCTTGAGCTCGGACTTGCTCGCCCCCATGACCTTCTCGAGCTCCACCACCTTGCCTTGCGAGCGGTGGATGCGCTCGATCATGCCCTTCAGCTTGCCGACGATGCGGTCGATCGTCTTCTTGTTGAGACGCATCTCCTGCAGCGTCTTCACCAAGTCCTTCTTGTTGTCGCCGAGCTCCTTGTCGATCGCCTTCCGGCGAACGTCGGCGACGCCCTTACGCTCCTCCGCGAGCTCGGAGTTCTTCTTGTCGTTGCGCTTCACGCGATCGATGAGGCGGATGATGCGGCGGTCCGCCTCCTCCTCGTCGAACTCGTGCTCTTCGTCCTCGGCGTCGCGGACGATGTCCTTGACGCGGATCTTGTGGTTACGCAGGCGCTCGCCGATGTCGATGATCTCGCGCACCGCGATCGGGCTCGAGAGGATCGAGGAGAGCACCTCGTTCTCGCCCTCCTCGATGCGCTTGGCGATCTCGACCTCGCCCTCGCGCGTGAGCAGGGCGACGCTGCCCATCTTGCGCAGGTACATGCGCACGGGGTCGTTGCTCTTGTAGAGATCGTCGTCGCCGCTGCTCTTCGGCACGCCGGACGTGGGCGCGCCGCTTTCCGCGGGCTCCTCCCCGTCGGGCTTGGCCGTGGATTTGGCGGGCATCTCGTCCTCGCCGCCGCGGTGCGGAGCGATCTTGATGTTGTTCGCGTCGTCGACGACCTCGATGTCCTCGTCGTCGAGCGCCGACAGCACGTCGTCCATCTGGTCGGGACCCACGTCCTCGCCAGGCAACGCCTCGTGCACGTCGTCGTACGTCAGGAAGCCTTTGCTCTTACCAAGGCTGATGAGCTGCTCTTTGGCGCTCTTCCCGTTGGCCTTGGCTTGCGCCAGCGCTTCTTGACTAGAGGGTGAGCCGTCCTTGCCGGCCTTACCGTTGGCTTTCGCCTTCGGCGCGGCAGACCCCTTCTTCGCATCGCTGACGGCAGGCTTCTTCGTGGAGCTCGCAGGCTTCTTCGATGGCACCGACTACCTCTTTGAAATACGCCGCCTTGGTCTATAGACCGTGGCGTTCACGTGCTTTGTCTCGCAATCGTCGCAGGATCATGTCCTCCTGGTCGACGTCGCCTGTGCGTTCCGCTCGCTGGAGCTCTTCCACTTTCATCGATCGCTCTTTGGACCAGGTCAGCGACTCCAGCTTTCTCAAGTTTCCGACCAACTCGGCCTTAGCATCGACCAGGCGCTCATGCTTGGGCGCCGCGGTCCGGGCGAGCGCGAATGGATGGATCGGGGCCGCCAGCTTCGCAAGGACTGTTTCAGGGTCGCTGCTTCCTTGCTCGCGGGCCTGACGCAGCGCGGCAAGGCCGGCCGCCACGTCGCCCTCGAGGAGCGCGGCCGCCTCCGCCGTCTCGGGAGCATCAAAAAGCTCGGGAAAATCCAAGAGCGCGCCCAGGATTTCCAGTCCGACTTCCTCTCGCCGGTCGCGCGAACGGGCGCGGTGGGGTGGCTGGACCTGGGGGCTTCTTGGGCCTGGCGCGGGTCCGCGACCTGCCGCCGTCGCCAAATGTCGTTTAAGCGCCGCGAGCGTCCGAATCTCCGGCTGCCCGAGAGCGAGGCCTCCCGCGAGCTTGTCGGCGTAGGTCTCCGCGAGAGCCCGGGCCGTTGGATCGGTCTCGCTCGCGACGAGCGCGATCACCGCTTGCACCCGCTGCGCTTGCGTCGCGGAGTCGTTTGCTTCGACGCGTTGATCCAGAAGCTCCTCGATCAGGTGCTCGATCATCGGCGCCGCCGCGTCGAGCACCCGCGTGAGCTGCTCGGCGCCGCCACGGCGCGCGAGCTCGTCGGGATCGACGCCGCTCGGGAGCTTGGCGACGCGCGCCGTGAGCCCGCCGTCGCGACACGTGTCGCGCGCTGCCCGCGTCGCGCGCCGTCCGGCTTCGTCCGGATCGAACAGCAGCGTGACGTTCTGCGTGTAGCGGCGGATCTGCTTCGCCTGCTCGACGGTGAACGCCGTGCCCAGCGGGGCGACCACGTGCTTGATGCCGCGCGCATGCAAGCTCAAGACGTCGAAGTTCCCCTCGACGATCACGGCGCGGTCCGTCTCGCGCAGCGCCGCGCGCGCCTGGTACAGACCGAACACGGCCTCGCGCTTCTTGTAGATCGGCGACTCCGGCGAGTTCATGTACTTGGCGGGCGGCTCCGCGCTCGTCGAAGGCTCGTGGCCGAGGGCGCGCAGTCGCTCGGCCGGCGGCTCCGGCAGCGCGCGGCCGCTGAACGCGATGACGCGCCCCTGCCCGTCGATCACCGCGAACATCAGCCGATTTCGGAAGCGATCGTAGTAGCCGGAGCCCGACTTGCGTGGTGCGACGAGCCCGACCTTCTCGGCGGCTGCGAGGCTCACGCCCGCGTCGCGCAGCGCCTTGCCGAGCTCCTCCCAGCCGAACGGAGCGTAACCCACGCGAAACGCCTGGAGCGCGTCCGCGACGGCGTCGGTCGGCGCGGCAGGCACGAGCTCTCGCCGCGCGAGCTCCGCTTCCGCGAGGTCCTTCAGCGGGTGCTCGCGCAGCATGCGCTCGAAGAACGCCGCGGCTTGGGTGCTCACGTCGAAGAGCTCCTGCTGGCGGCGCCGGGCCTCGGTCTGCTGGCGCCGCTCGGCCTCGCTCGACGTCTCGATCACGTCGATGCCCATGCGCTCGGCGAGAAGCCGCACGGCCTCCACGAACTCGAGGCCTTCCGTCTCCTGCACGAACTTGATGGCGTCTCCGGACGCGTGGCAGCCGAAGCAGTGGTAGAAGCCGCGCTCCGGGTTCACGTGGAAGCTCGGCGTCTTCTCCTTGTGAAACGGGCAGAGGCCCACGTGGCTCCGGCCCCGCTTCTGGAGCTTCACGCTCTCCCCGACGACCTCGACGATGTTCGCGTCACGCCGGACGCGATCGAGGGTCTCCTGTCCGATCACGGCTCACGCGTAATGTGGGCCCCCCGGCGGAGCAACGACGACCGGTCTTGACTGGTCACCTGTTCAGTATACGCTACGGGGCCATGCGGCGGCTCCCGCTCGAAAACCCGCTCAATCGCTTCGAGCGCCACCACGTCGAATACGAGGAGGGGGCCCCCGACGCGACGCTCGAGGTCTACGACGACGCGAGCCAGAGCATCCTCTCGGAGAACGACAGCCCCGACATCGGCTTCCGCTTCAGCGTGAACCCGGACCGCGGCTGCCTGCACGGCTGCGCCTACTGCTACGCGCGCCCCTCGCACGAGTACCTGGGCTTCGGGTCCGGCAGCGACTTCGAGCGCAAGCTCGTCGTCAAGCGTCGCGCGCCGGAGCTCCTCGCGCAGGCATTCGACAAGAAGAGCTGGCGCGGCGAGCTCGTCGTCTTCAGTGGCAACACGGATTGCTACCAGCCGCTCGAGAAGTCGCTCGAGCTCACGCGCGGCTGTCTTGCCGTCTGCGCCCGCTACCGGAACCCCGTCCACGTGATCACGAAGAGCGCCCTCGTCGAGCGCGACATCGATCTGCTCACCGACCTCGCAGCGCACGCGCACGCGGGCGTCACCCTCAGCATTCCGTTCCTCGGCGCGGAGGTCGCGCGCGCGATGGAGCCCTACGCGCCGCCGCCGAGCCGCCGCATCGAAGCCGTGCGGCGCCTCGCCGCTGCCGGCATCAACGTGAGCGTCAACATCGCGCCGGTCATTCCGGGCCTGAACGACCGCGACATCGTCCCGATTCTCGAAGCCGTTCGCGACGCGGGCGCATCAGGCGCCGCGATGGTCCCCTTGCGCTTGCCCGGCAGCGTGGCCGAGGTTTTTACCGAGCGCCTGCGCGCCGCACTCCCGCTCGCCGCCGAGAAGATCCTCACGCGCGTGCGCGAGATGCGCGGCGGCAAGCTCAACGACTCGAGCTTCGGCACGCGCATGCAGGGCACGGGGCGCTACATCGAAACCGTCAGCGAGCTCTTCGACATCACCGTACGCCGTCTCGGCCTCGACCACCGCGAGCCGTCGCCGCGCGCGAGCACGTTTCGGAGGCCGGGCCCGCAGCTCAGTCTGTTCGACCGGTGAGTCCGACCAGGCCGATGCAGAGGAGGTCCGGCAAGCTCATGCGCAGGAGGTCAACCCGGCGAGACTGGCGAGCGATCTCGCATGCACCCTTCCCTTTTGTGCCGCCATAAGTCGGAGCGCGTCGCAGGCTGAAAAGCGTTGCTGGGGCGCACGCACGCTGGACGCGCGACGGCGTGCTTTTCAGCCTGCGCCGGGTTTCGAGGCACGGCTGCCCACCCAACAAACCGGACGGCTCAGTGAGCTCGCGGCTCAGCTAGGCACGGCGCTGATGGCGCGGCTGCTCGGAGACGGGGTGGGGCTTGTGACCGTCGTGCGGGGCGGTCGGGTACTTGGCTCGCGAGTTGGCGGGCGTTGGGAATTTGCGCGCTGGGTGCGCACCCGGCGCGTGTGGACGCGCTGCCGCCGAGGGGGCGTTGTGCCGAGGGCCGTGCTGCGGTGCGTGGTGCGGCCCTCGCTTGGCCGGCAGAGGTCGTGCGGAGCCGTGGGCCGGGCCGCCGCGGAACGGCTTGCGGTCGTGCTCGCGGCGCGGCGGGTGGTGCTCGTGACCCCCGCGGGCGCGCTGGTGGTGGTCGTGGGACTGTGTGGGCGGCTGCCACGGCGTGATGTCGCGGGGTGCCGCCGCACCGCGTTGGCGCAGGCGTTCGATGAGCTTCGCGAGCGCGTGCTCGGCACGGCCGCTCGCAACGAGCTCGGCGGCGACGCGCTGGGCGCGCGCGTCGACTGGACGATCCGATGCGCTCGCTTCGGTCGGTTCGGTCGTCTCGGCCGTCTCACCGGCGAGCTCCCGGTA
>DASUGE010000500.1:0-9264 GCA_036274215.1 Polyangiaceae bacterium
CCTCGGCTCCAGCCGCGGCGGCAAGCGGCAGTGCGGCGCCGAAAGCGCCGCCGGCGCGCGACGCCCGTCAAGCCGTGGTCGACGCGGCGCTCCAGCGCGTCGCGGCGGCGCGCGAGCTTCCGCCCGTCGGTCCCGTGAAGAGCGAGGTGATCGGACGCACGGAGCTGCTCGAGCGCATGAAGCGCGAGCTCAAGCTCGATCTCGAGCCGCCGCTGGTTCAGGGCACGACGGAGCTACTCTTCGCGTTCGGTGCCGCGGGTCCCGAGCTCGACTACGTCGGCAGCCTGCTCTCGCTGCTCGGGACTCAGCTCGCGGGCTTCTACGATCCGCGTGACAAAGAGATGGTGCTGCTCGACGACCTCGGCACCGACATCGAGCAAGCGACGCTCTGGCACGAGCTCGTGCATGCCCTGCAGGACCAGCACTACGATCTCAAGCGGCTCATGAAGTGGGAGCCTGGGCGCGGCGATGCCCTCGCAGCCGTTCAGTCGCTCGCCGAGGGCGATGCGATGAGCGGCATGCTCGAGGTGTCGCTGAAGGCCGCCGGCAAAACGGCGCTGGATTTGCCCGAGGGGGTGCTGAGCGGGTCGATGGCCATGCTCGAGGCGATGCCGGAAATCGCCGCCGTGCCGCGGCTGCTCAAGCGCTCGATCATCGCGCCGTACGCCGACGGCCTCGCGTTCGTGCATGCCCTGCGGAGGTCCGGCGGCTGGGCGGCGGTGGATGCCGCCTGGCGTGCGCCGCCGAGCACGACCGAGCAAATCATCCACCCCGACAAATTTCTCGTTCACGAGCTGCCGGATGCGCTCTCGCCCGTGGCGCCCCCGCCGGCGGGCCCGTCCGACGCCGTGTACCGCGACGTGCTCGGGGAGCAGGCCTTGCGGCTGGCGTTCGAGGAGTGGGTCCCGAATTCGACCGCGGCCGAGGCGGCCAGCGGCTGGGGCTCGGACGCCATCGCCGTGTTCGCCACCGGCGAGCAGCGGGCGGTCGCTCTGCACGTTCGCTTCGACGATGAAGCGCACGCCAAGCGTGGCTACGAAGCGATCGCGCGGGGGGCGCTGCGCTCCGAAGCCGAAAACTGGGCCGGCGATCGTCCCGCGCCGTTCGTCCCCGCAGCGACGGCCGCGTCCGCGTCGAAGCGCGGTGAGGTGTGCCAGGTGCGGCCACTGCGTGGCGCTTTTGCCGCAGTGAGACGCGGCCGCGACGTGGGTGTCGCGCTCGGTCCGTATCGCCGTACGGGGAGCGTTACGCGCGCGGACGGCGATTGCTCCGCCGCGCTACGCTGGGCGCACTCCATCGCTACCGCGAAGTAACGCGCGAATTGGGCCGCAGCGGGGAGACAGGGCGGCGTCGGCGCATGCGTGGTCGGCTGGCCGGCTGTGGGGAATTGTAGTTGGTATGAAACCTGCTTTGACAAGGCGCGTATTCATTCTCGAGACGTTGTCGTGAGCACCCCGAAGAAGCCGACCCGAACCCGAGCCGCTGGCACCGCCGGCGTGTCGTGGGTCGCGCTCGTGGCGGCCACCACGCTCGGGATCGCCGGCGTTCAGCGCGTGCGCGCGTCCGTGAGCGCCGATCCGCGCGAGCTCGGCGAGTCCGGGGACGGCTACCGCCTGATCGTCCAGTCGTACGCCCCGTCGAGCATCGGATCCGGACAGTTGCCCGCTGGTCGGGCAAAGCCCCTCGCCTCCACGCAACGGGCGATCACCGCGCGCGAGCTCGCGGCGGGCGTCGCGGTCGAGGTGCTCGGCCTCGAATCCCAGCCGGCCGTCTCGGGCGAAGCGCCCGTCATCATCGCGTGGGTCGAGCGCGGACGCGCCGATCTGGCCTTCGACGGCTTCGAATCACGCCCCGCGAAGGACGCCTTCTACGGCGTCGCCGCGCCCGCCTCGCTCGCGAACGCGGCGTCGATCGTGCTCAAGCGTCGCGCCTGAAACGTTACGGGTGCGCGGCAGGTGCGCCACTCGGCGTCGCTCGGGGCGGCGGCGGGAGCGGCGTGGAGCGCATCGCCTGGAGGCGCTCGAGGTAGACGCGCCGCGCGGTCGCATCGAGCACCTCGCCGCCGAAACGCGCGCGCAGGTAGCGCTCGGTGAGCTCGACCGCTTGGGGACCGAGCGGATGGCCCAGCGCTTCGAGCGAGCGCGCGTGAGCGAGCGGCGGCGTGCTCGGCGGACGTGCGACGCCGCGCGCGGCGAGCAGGCGCTCGAGCGCGCGATAGAGCGCGGCGGCCTCGTGCGCGGCGCGCTCGACTTCGTTGCGATCGCGCGCCTTTTTCGGCCTTTTTCGCCGCGTCCACAACTGGTGCACGCCAACGGCGAGCCCGACGAGCGCGAGCGCGGCGAGCGTCGTCTTCTGCGGTGACTGGAGCACGCGCCCCGCGATACCGCGCCGCGGGATGATGGTCGTGTAGGCGTCGCGCACCTGATCCCACAGGCCGAGCTGCTGGCGCAGGTCGTAGCCGATCACGTGATGGCTCCAGCGCTGGCCGAGGGCCTCGACGAAATCGCGGAGCACGGCGAGCACGCCCGTGAGCTCGCCGCGCGGTGCGGCGTCGGACGGCGGCGTCGGATCGAAGCGCGTCCAGCCCGTCCCCTCGAGCCAGACCTCGACCCAGGAGTGCGCGTCCCCTTGCCGCACGACGTACGAGCGCGAAAAGCGGTTGTAGGTCCCGCCCACGAAGCCCGTGACGTTGCGCGCCGGCACGCCGACCTCGCGCAGCATCACCGTCATGGCCGTCGAGTAGAACTCGCAGTGCCCCCGCTTGGAGTTGAAGAGAAAGTCTTCGAGCGGGTTTTTCGTGGCTCCCGACGGCGAATCGAGGTCGTAGCGGTAGCCGCTCCGGAGCTTGCTCTCGATGAGGCGCGCCTTGTCACGCGAGCTCTCGGCACCTTGTGTCCACGTCTCGGCCAGCTCCCCGATGCGGGGCGGCAACGCGGGGACGGCCAGGTAGCGGGCGCGCTCGCCGAAGGTGAGCGCGGGAACGGGCGGCTCCACGGCGCCCGCGAGCGAAACGTCGTAACGGAGACCGTGCTGCGCGGTCGAGCTGTACCGGAGCACGCCTTCGGCGCCGTTGAAGATCTCGGGCCGTGACTGATCGAGCGCCGGCGCCGGGGCGAGCACGTGCAGCGCCACCGCATCGAGAGGCAGGAAAACGACCGGCGGGTCGATCGACTCGAGATCGATGCGCATCACGCGATCGCGCGCCGGATCGGGGAAGCGCCGGATCTTCACGTCGGCGCCGATCTGGTCGGCCGCGGATTCCTCGCGGTGGGTGCGCGACCAGGAGCGGCCGTCGTAGCGATCGAACGCCGCGCCGCGCAGGTACAGGGCGAGGCGCGGCGGCGGAGTGCCCGGAATTCCCGGGGGATCGACGCGCATCACGATCGTCGGGTCGCTCCGCAGCTTGCCGACGCCGCCGAGGTCGACCCGCTCCGAGAAGCCGACCATGCGCTCGGGATGGTTGCGGTTCAGAAGCAGCAGCGACAGCCCGACGCGCGGAAAGAGCACGAAGATCAGCGCCGTGAACACGAAGATCGGCACCGACAACAAACAGGTGAGCAGCAGGAACTGCCGCCCAATCACGCGCCGGCTCCGGAGGATGCGCGGCACGTCCACCGGCAGCCCCGTGCGGTCGCGCGCGCCTTGCCGGTAGTTGCCCTCCACCTCGCGGCGGAGATGGCTCAAGACGAGCGCCCCCGGCGTCACGATGAGGAAGCCCAAGAAGCAGAGCCCGTACGCCAGCCCGCTCCCGAGCACCGTGCCCGCAATCAAATGCAAGAGCGCGAGCACGATGACCTGCTGGTCGTGTGCCGCTCCGCGTCGCGTCGCGAGGCGCAGGACCTGGAGTCCGGCCGCGAACTCGATGGACGCCGTCAAAAGGCTCTCCCCGCCCAATAACCGCAGGATTTGCAGCCCTAAAAGGCCTAGCGGCGCGACCTTCATGACGTTGCGGAAGAGCGGCCGATCCTGGACGCGCTCCGGCAGCACGAGGGCGGCGAGCATCGCCCCGACGAGCACGTAGGCGATGCTGCGGTCGAGCTCGCCGCTCGTGAGCAGCGCGAGCAGACCGAGCACGGCGAGCGTGTCGGTCATCACACGGTGGACGACGCCGAACCTCATGCGACCTCGCGCGGCCCCCCGCCGTCGATTTGCGCCGTGGCGCGCGCGCTCTTGTCTTCACTCGGGATCGCGTCGAGCAACGCGAGGAAGCGCAGGAGCGGGTCGGCGCCGCGCGAGGGGACGCTCGCGGCGCGCTCGCCGCTGGTGCTCCGCACGGTGACGGAATCGCCGCGCTTCAGGTGCGCCACCGAGCGTGATGCCACCTCGCGGATGCGGCGCTCGAAGCGCGTCGAAAAGTCGTCGGTCGGCGCGGGCCCCGGGTACCGCGCATCGACGACCAGCGTCACCTCGCGGCGGGCCTCTCGCACGCGCTCGCGTACGACCATCTGCTCGGTCTGGGCGCTCTTTCGCCAGAAAATGTCGCGCGGATCGTCGCCGTCGCGCATGAGCCGCACGCTCGCCGTCTCGTCGCCCGTGCCGCGGCCGAGCGTCAGAACGCCGCCGAGCCGGTCGCCCTGCTCGTCCGGCGGCAGCACCAGCGGGTCGACCGCCGGGTAGATGATGAGATCACCCTCCGAGGTCACGTCGCGCGACTTCTCGAACAAGCCGAACGGGAAGCGCGTCGCGAGGCGGAAGCCGATGTGGTGGTCGCGGCCGCGGCGCGCCGGCGTGCGGCGGTAAGCGGCGACCTGCGCCGAATGCGGGCTGATCTTCAAAAAGAAGCAGCGCTTGTCGGCGGGCTGCCCGGCGCGCAAATCCTCGACCTCGATCGCGTACGACGGGATGCGTTGCTTGTGATTGTAGACCTCGATCTCGACGAGGTGCGCGCGACCCACCTGCGCCCGCGGCGGCAGGCGGCGCGAGACCGTGAGCTGTCGCAGGCTGAGCTCGCTCATCACGCCGGAGACGATGATGAGCGAGAGGAACATCCCGAACAGCAGGTAGAGCAGGTTGTTGCCGGTGTTGATGGCGGCAAAGCCCACGCAAAACGTGATGAGCAGGAAGTAGCGGCCCTCGCGCGTGAGGCGCAGGCGCCGCGGCGGCTTGAACCACGAAAAAAAGCGCTTCACGCGCGCGAGCCACGGCGGATCCAGCGGCGGGGGACCGCTCTTGAAGCGTCCACCCGACCGCGCCCTCGGCGCACCCGTCGGCCGGCGTGGCATGCCGGACGGGATCGACGAGCTCACAGGGGCACGGGAACGCGCGAGACGACTTCGCGCACGGCCGTCTCGGCCTCGTCGCGCGAGGGAACGTAACCCTCGGCATGCGAGGCGAGCCGAACGCGGTGCGCGAGCAGCGGCACCGCCAGGCTGTGGATGTCGTCGGCGATACAGTAATGCCGACCGTGGAGGAGCGCGCGAGCCCGCGCCGCGCGCGACAGGTTCATGCCGGCGCGCGTCGAAGCGCCGAGCGACAAGGCGGGCGCCGTGCGCGTCGCCGTGACGAGCGCTTGCAGGTACGCGCCGAGGGCGCCATCGGTCGAGATGCGATCCACCTCGCGCTGCATGCTGACGAGCGACTGAGGATCGAGCACGACGGGCACGGCTTCGATGCGGTCGTAGTCGGGATCGAGCATCAGGCGCGTCTCGACGTGCGGCGGCGGATACCCGATGCGCAGCCGCATCATGAAGCGATCCAGCTGAGATTCCGGCAGTTGGTACGTCCCGGCGAAGTCTTGGGGGTTCTGCGTCGCGACGACGAAGAACGGCTCCGGCAACGGCAGCGTGCGCCCGTCGAGCGACACCTGACCGTCGCTCATTGCTTCGAGCAATGCCGACTGCGTGCGCGGGCTCGCACGATTGATCTCGTCGGCGAGGAGCACGTTCGTGAAGATCGGACCGGGCCGGAGCACGAACTCCCCGCGGTGCTGCTCGTAGATCGAGACGCCGAGCACGTCGCTAGGCAAGAGGTCGCTCGTGAACTGGACGCGATGCATGTCGCCACCGACGGCTCGCGCGAGCGCGCGGGCGAGCGTCGTCTTGCCGACACCGGGCACGTCCTCCAAAAGAACGTGACCACGCGCGAGCAGAGCGATCAGCGCAAGCTCGACCACCTCCGCTTTACCCTCGAGAGCACCCCCGACGGCGAGCTTCAGCTCGGCAAGCTGCTCCGCGCGCCTAGGCTCCAAAGCTAGAGCGGAGGAACTCATCCTAAGCCCGATAGTAGCACCGCCTCGCGCGAGGTCAGCGCCTGAAAACGGGCGCAAAGGCGAGGGCAGGCCCCGGTCAACGCCGCGCTTGGGCCATCCCCAAGCGTTTGGGGCGTGCTTCGGGGGCGAGGCGGGGGGTGCTAGAAGGGCCGCTCGTGCCGCGGATCGAGCGCATCGTCGTGGACTCGGTGACCCGAACGTTCGGGGCCGTCGCCGCGCTGCGGGCCGTGTCCGTCACCCTCGCGGCGGGAGAGATCGTGACGCTCGAGGGCGAGAACGGTGCCGGCAAGAGCACGCTCCTCGCCGTGCTCGCGACGGTGCTCCGCCCGACGTTCGGTCGCGTCGTCTACGAGCCTTTGGGTGAAGAGCTCGACCTCGTGCGTCCGGAGCTCGGCTGGGTTTCGCACGAGTCGCTTTGCTACCGCGAGCTCAGCGGTCGCGAGAACGTGGAGCTTGCCGCGCGCGCGTACGGTGTCGAGCTCGCGGGCGCTTGGGAGCGAGCGCGCGATCGCGTCGACGCGGGTGCGTTCGGCGATCGTCCGCTGCGCACGCTCTCGCGCGGCCAGCGGCAACGCATCGCGCTCGCTCGGGCACTCGTGCACTCGCCCAGCGTGCTCTTGCTCGACGAGCCGTGGGCGGGCCTCGACGCGCGGAGCTCGGAGCTGCTCGAGCGAACGCTGGTTGCCGAGCGTGATCGCGGCACGCTGGTCGTCGTCTCGAGCCACGCCGCCGATCAGGCCGAACGGCTGCGGGCGCGGCGCATTCGGCTCGCCGGCGGCCGAATTCAAACGAGCTAGCGCGACGCCGCGGCGGGGTCGAGCAGCGCGTCGACCAGCGCGGAGACCCCGGCGGAGTCGTCGCGGCCAACCGCGAACGGTCGCGACACGATGCCGAGACGTGCGAGCTCGCCCGCATTCGAGCCGGTGCTCGCGTCAGGCTCGCGCGCCGCCGAGAGCACGAAGAAGTCCGGCACGCGACCCCGCGCCTTGGCGGCGAGGAGCGTGGCCGTCACGTCGTGGATCACTCCGAGCGCGTCGGCCGCCACCAGCACCCAGCGCGCCGGGTCGAGCGCCCGCGCGAGCTCGAAGCACGTCGCCGATTCGGTGAGCGGACTGAAGAGGCCCCCCGCCGTCTCGACCAGGACTACGCGCGGCCCACTCGGGATCGAGCTAGACTCATGAGACCGGACATATGTGAGGGCTTTGTCAAGGTCGATGTGCACGCCGGCGCGACGGGCGGCGAGGTGCGGGGAGATCGGTTCGCGCAGCCGATAAGGGGGTGTCGTCGGGGGTACGGCGCTGAGCTCGGCGAGTTGGCCCGCGTCGCTGGGAGCGCCCTCGGTCACGCCACTTTCGATCGGCTTCAGGCCGACGGCAGGGATCGCGCGGCTCGCGAGCTCGTGGAGCAGCGCGGTCGCGACCCACGTCTTTCCGACTGACGTGCCCGTCCCCACGAGCACGACGCGGAGAGGATCGGAGAGGTGACTCACCCGGGGTTCTGTAGCGCGCGGGCGATGGCGTCCGCAACGCGCGACGGGACGTCGGCGGACCACGTTGCCGTCGCCGTGAGTCGAAGTCGCGCCGTTCCCGCCGGGACCGTGGGAGGTCGGATGCCCTGGGCGAGGATCCCGCTCCGCTCGAGCTCGGCGACCACGGCGAGGACGCGCTGATTGTCCCCGATGACGACGGGAATGATGGCTCCGCCGAGCCCTGACTCGACCGCGATGCCGTGGGCGGCGAGAGCGGTGCGGAGCTCCAAGGCACGCTCGAACAAAGTGCCGCGGCGGTCGTTCGCGCGGCGCGCCCGTTCCACGTGCAACAAGGTCCAGGCAGAGAGGCGCGGCGACGGCGCGGTGGAGAAGACGAATGACCGGGCGTCGTTCCAAAGCAGCGCTCGGAGCTCCGCCGAGCCCGCCACGAAAGCGCCCTGAGAGCCGACCGCCTTGCCCAGCGTTCCCACGAGGACGTCGGGAGTCACCCCGGCTTCCGCGCACCTCCCCGCGCCCTCCGGCCCGAAGACTCCGAGGGCGTGGGCCTCGTCGACGATCAGCCCAGCGTCATGGTCGTCGCAGAGGGCGCGCAGCTTTCGTAGGTCGGGCCCGTCGCCGTCCATGCTGAAGCAGGACTCGACCACCACCCAGCGCGCCGCTATCGCCGCGGCTCCCTTGAGGGCGGCGTCGATCGCGGCGAGGTCGAGGTGCGGGGTCACGACAACCTCGGCCCGGCTGAGTCGGCACCCGTCGATGATGGAGGCGTGGTTCAGGCGGTCGGACACGATGACAGAGCCCGGTCGTCCGAGGGCGCCCATCAGCCCCACGTTCGCGGCGTACCCGGAGGTCGAAAGCAACGCCGTCGGCAGCCGCACCCAGTCGGCGAGCGCCGTCTCCAGCTCGACGTGCGGGCGGCGGCTCCCATGGATCAGCCGTGACGCACCTGCACCCAGAGCGGATCCCTGAACGCCCGTTTCACGTGAAACATCCAGCTCTGCCAATCCCAAGTAGTCGTTCGAAGAAGCGTCCACGAACACCGTGCCCAACTCTTCGGCCGCTTCCTGGGCCGCCCGCCTCCGCCCCCCATCATCGGGCCGCCGCAAGAGTCCCTCTCGCTCGAGCTCCCGCAGCCGCTCGTCCGCAAACCGATCAATCCTCAGCACGGACGGCACTCTAGCAGCACCTCCCGGCGACTCACCTCCTCCTCGGGGACCCGCGCTACCTGCATCGGCGCAGCCCAGGCGCCGCAGTAAGAAGACTGCCGGCGACTCAGACGGCTCAGGACTCGGCTGACGCCTGCCCAGCACCTGTGCTCGGCCATCGCGGAAGGCAGGGCGCGCCCGACGACATCCCCGGCGAAGTGGAAACGGGTGCCGACACTCCGCCCGCCCGAGCCGAGCAGCTGACGCCGAACCTCCCCCGCGAAGGCGCGCCAGCGGCCGAGGCCGACTCCGCCCCAACTTGATCTCGAAACCCTACGCCGGCGACCCCACGAGCCCGACTCCACCGAGTCCGACTCCACCGAGCCCGACTCCACCGAGACCGACTCCACCGAGACCGACTCCAC
>DASUGE010000501.1:0-4944 GCA_036274215.1 Polyangiaceae bacterium
GGCGCAAGCAGCGGCGAAGCCGGTGCGACGACGGGCGGCACGGGCGGCACCGGCGGCGGCGGCGGCGCGGGTAATGAAACGGGCAACGGTGGCGACTCCGGACTCGTCTGGGGCGACCCGAACCCGGAACCAGCCGGCGGCATTTGGAACTGTGGAGCTCCCGGTGCAGGCGGCGGCGGCGGAGCGACGAACGCCGACGCGTGCACCTGCACGTACGAGGGCACGGCGGATTCCGGCAAGGATCGGACCTGCGACGGCACCTTCCCCTGCTGCATCGTGTCGCGCGGCGCGGCGCTCAACTCCTTCCTCACGTGCACCTGCGACGACAAGACGGAAGCGGAGTGCAAGGCTGAATACGACGACCTCGTCGCAAGTGGCAGCCAGGGCTACGTTCACGTCGTCGATAGCTGTCCGACCTGGCCGTAGTTGGCGGCGGGTCACCCGCCGACGAGGGCGCGCGCGTTCCGGCTCACCACCAAGCCTCCATCTGCATGCCGGCGTTCAGGCCCTCGTGCTTCGTCGCGTAGTCGGGACCGCCGACCCGGCCGACGAAGTCGTCGGTCCACAAGGCGCCCGTCACGAACGCGCGCACGACGGGGCGGCTCGCCCAGCGATTGTTGATTGAGATCTGGGGGGCCGCCGTGACCTTGAGCAACGTGCCCTGCGTGCCCGCGGCTTTGTCCTTCACCCAATCGACGCCACCGTCGAGCGCGAGGCTCACGTGGCGGGAAAAATGCACGATTGGTCGCATGCCGCCCGAGAACCACAGCTGATCGTTCTTCCGCGCACCATCGCGACTCAGCTGAAAAACGACGACGGGGCCGACCGAAAAGTACTCGCCCACGTTCGCGGTGAAGCTCTCGGTGACGCGCAGCCGCGAGGAGGCGTTCGACTCCGGATGGATGAACGTGCCTGACGGCAACGTCACCGTCTCGAAGCCCGCGGTGAACGTGCGCGCCGGGCCCGTGCCGTACTGCACGCTGAGCTTCTGGACGCCGTCGTCGCTGATGAAGCCAGGAATCGTATGCACGAGCGTGGTCGCGAAGCCGTGGCTGCGCGGACCGGGACGCCCGAGCTCGTCGGCGCCGCTCACTGCGTTGGCGTACGCGAGCCCGAGCTCCGCGGTGCCCCCCAGCACGGGCAAGTCATAGGCGCGCAAATCGTAGGTGGACTTCGAGAAACCGGCGCGGTTCTCGGGATCGGGCTGCGGCACGTAGCTGAGGCCGCTCGTGCTGCCCCAGCCGATCCAGGCGAAGGCCAGGCGTGACTGGGCTCCGAGCGGAATGTCCTCGACGCCCCCGCCGCCCCCGCTCGTGTTCCAATAGAAAAAGTCGATGATGTGAATGTCGTGGCGGCGATAGAAGCGATTGCCTGCCCAGAACTTCGCGCTCGGCGCGAACGGCAGAACGTGACCCACCGACGCCCAGGCTTCGGGCAAGCCGACCGCGGTCGCGTCCGACGAGCCGAACGCCGAGTACGGGTTGAAAAAGCTGACGCGCACCTGGACGCGCGCGATGGGTCCCTTGAGGGCGGCGCCGTCGCCATCGCTTTCGTCGAGGCTGAAGATCCCCGGCAAGTAGAAGTTCTTGCCGACGATGAGCTCGCCGTAGTTCTCGGCTTCGTTGCCAAGACGGTATTTGGTGGCGGCACCCGGCGCCTGGAACGGAACCATGGGGCCGCCCGCTCCCGAGCGCCCGTAGCCCGAGCGCATGTATCCGCCGATGTCGACGAAGTCGTTCAGCACGTGCTCGGCGCGCTCGGTCAGATAGCGCCGATCCCGAGGCTGATCGCGGGTCTCCGTGTCTGCGCGGAACTCCTCTTTGAGCAGGGTCTCCGGCGAGGGCTTGACCTTCTCTTCCGGTGGGGCAGCCTGTGCGGACCGCGCCGAGAACGCGGTCGCGCCCAGGGCTAGGCACGCCGCGGCCGTGGCGCTGCGCCACGGGGGATCGACTCGGTGCATGGGGCAAATCGTGCCAAACCTCGCTCGGTAATCACAAGCTTTTGAAACAATGGACTCGAGCAGTTCCTTAAGCGATCCGGGCATATACCGTCGGCGACCTGCCGCACTGCCCGTCTGGACTCGTGCTAGCCCAGGTGAACGTGATCGACCTTCGAGCACCCGCGGAAACGAGCGCCGACGGGCGTCGTTTCGTCTGTTGCGTGCTCGTCGCGGCGACGCTGCATGCCGTAGGCGGTATCTCGCCACGGCGGCTTACCTGGCGCCGGCACACGGAGGCGGCGCCGGCACCGCTCCGAACGCTCGTGCCGGTCTCGTTCGAGGAGACGCTCGTGCCGGTCGAGCCCGAGCGCGTGACGTCGCCGACGCCGCCACCGCCCGATCTCGCCCCCCCACCTCCCCGCGCGCCCGTTGCTCCCCCGGACGGTGACAAGCCACGGCGCAGGCCCGAACCGGTCGCCGCGGTCGCTCCCCCACGCCGCTCCGATCCGCCGAAACCGCGCAAACGCGAAGCGAAGACGGCTGACGCAGCGTCCCCCTTCAGCGGCAAGGACGGAGCGTTCCACGCCCGCGTCTGCCTGCTCGAGCCCACGGTGCGCTCGGCGCTCGCGGTAGAGAACTGCGAGGCAGTCGCGAGGTTCCGCACCAACGCGATCGACGTGGCACCCCAAGACTACACCAAGGGCTTTCCCGGGCACCGGAAGCGCGGAGACTTCTTCGGTATCGAGTACCGCGGTCGCTTCAAGGTCCGCGCCGCCGGCTACTACACGTTCCGTCTCCTCTCGGACGACGGCGCGCTGCTCTACATCGACGGCGAGCAGGTGATCGACAACGACGGCCTGCATCGCCCGCGCTCCAAGAAGATGTCCCTCCCGCTCGGTCAGGGCGAGCACGAATTGCGGCTGCTCTACTATCAAGGAGTCGGCTACGAGCTCGCGCTGCAGCTGTTCGTGAAAGGATACAAGACGGAGGAACGGCTCTTCGGGCCGGAGATCTGAGCGTCGCTTCCATGTTCGTCGCCAAGCCCTCGACAGCCGGCTCCAAGCCCGCGCGCTACCGCGAGCTTTTGACCGAGCTCGCGTCTCTGTTTGCCGGTGAGTCGGACGGGCTCGCGAACGCGGCCAACATGGCCGCGCTCTATTTCGACGCGCTGCCGGAGCTCAATTGGTTCGGCTTCTACTTCTTGCGCGGGGCCGAGCTCGTGCTGGGGCCATTCCAGGGCAAAGTCGCGTGCGTGCGGATCGCGCTCGGTCGCGGTGTCTGCGGCACGGCTGCTCGGGAGCGGAAGACCATCGTCGTGCCCGACGTGCACGCGTTTCCGGGCCACATCGCCTGCGACGCAGCGTCACGCTCCGAGCTCGTGGTGCCACTCCTGCGCGGCGACCGCCTTTTCGGCGTGCTCGATCTCGACAGCCCGCGCGAGAACCGCTTCGACGCCGACGATGCGGCAGCCCTCGAAGCCGCGGCCGCGCTGCTGCTCGAGAGCTCCGAGCTCGGGCGCCTCGCCGATTGACGCGCCTGCGGGGCGCCCCGTCCCGTGGTACGCGGTACGCACGAGGTGACCGTGAAAAAGCCCGTGTGTGCAGTGGTCGGAGTCGGTCCGGGGAACGGCGCAGCGCTCGCCCGGCGCTTTCATCGCGAGGGCTACGCGGTCGCGCTGCTCGCGCGCTCGAACGAATTCAGCGCCACGCTCGCGAAGGAGCTCGAAGGCTCGCGCGCGTACGCGTGCGACGCCGGCGACGAAGCGTCGCTCGAGCGTACGTTCGCCGCGATCGCCGCCGAGATGGGACCGGTCGAGGCGCTGCTCTACAACGCGGGCAGCGGCGTTTGGGGCAACATCGAAGAAGTGAGCGCGCGCGACTTCGAGCAATCCTTCCGCATCAACGCGCTCGGTGCCTTCGTCGCCGCCAAGCAGGTCATTCCGGCGATGAAGCAGGCGGGCCGCGGCAACATCGTGTTCATCGGGGCCACGGCGTCGCGCCGCGGCAACGTGAAGACCGCCGCGTTCGCGCCGGCCAAAGCCGCCCAACGCAGCCTCGCGGAGTCGCTCGCGCGCTACCTGTGGCCCGCGGGGGTCCACGTCGCGATCGTGATCCTCGACGGCGTCGTCGACCTGCCGCGCGCGCGCAAAATGATGCCCGACAAGCCCCAAAGCTTCTTCGTGAGCCCCGACGAGCTCGCCGAGTCGGTCCTGACGCTCACCCAGCAGAAGCGCTCGGTTTGGTCATTCGAGCTCGAGGCGCGTCCCTTCGGGGAGACCTGGTAGGTCAAAGGACAGGAGCGACCAAGCGTCGTCGTCGGTCTCGACCAGAAGACGCAAGCGCTGATGGTTGCGCGCGGCAGGACGTACGAGGCGGAGCTCATGCCGGTCAAGCACGCCGCGCTCGCTCGGCGAGGTGTCGCGATCGACACCGAGGTGTGCGGCCTCGAGCACGTGCGCCGCACCCACTACTACCGCGAGATCGCGTCGACGATCGGCGGGCAGCATTCTTTGATGGCCTACGTGCAGTGGCGCGGCACCGTCGTCGGCGCGTTCATGCTCGGACGCGTGGGACGTTCATTCACGCAGCGCGACGTGGAGCTCATGGAATCGCTGCTGCCGTCGCTCGGGGTCGCGCGCGCGGCTTTCGGCACAGCGTGGGCGCCGACACCGCTCCCTCGGCCCGAACTCGGAGGTCTCGAGCGCTGGCTTCGCCTGAACGGGAGCTCCCGGGTGCTCGCGTCGAGGCAGGCGGCCAGTGGCATGCTCACCGTGCGCGATCGCGACGGCTTTCGCGAAATGCTCGCGACGAGCGGCGCGTCGGAGCTCGTCTGGACGCGTACTTCGCGCGCAGATCCACGGCGATCGGGATGGCCCTACGTGGAGCTCTTGCACCTCGCCGCCGCGCTCGCCGCGGAGCGCCGGAGCGCACTCTTCGTCGGCTGCGGCGGAGCGGTGAGCGTGTGCCAGTTCGCGAGCACCTACCCCGGCATCGCGCTCGACGTCG
>DASUGE010000502.1:0-3383 GCA_036274215.1 Polyangiaceae bacterium
GGCTCACCGTGCTCTCCGGAGCGCTCTGATGGCCGTAGCTCGAAGCACCGGGTCACCGCGCGCTTCACTGCTCGGCGCGCTCGCCGTTGCCGCACTCCACGTCGCCTGCCACCGTGAAGGCGCCCCCTCCGTCGCGCACGAGCCTCACCCCGCCGCGCCCCGTACAGCGACGCCACCCGTAACGCCCGCACCTGCTTTGGCCCCGAGCGCCGCGCCCATGACGTCGGCGGCGCTCCCCGCCGCGCCACTTCCGGCGCTCCAAGGGGGCCCGCGCGCCGTAGCAGGCAGCCACGGACTCGTCGTGTCCGCCGAAGCGCAGGCGACGCGCGCCGGAGTCTCGCTGCTCGAGCACGGCGGCAACGCCGTCGACGCCGCCGTGGCGACAGCGCTCGCGCTCGCCGTCACCCACCCGAGCGCAGGCAATCTCGGCGGTGGCGGGTTCGCGCTGGTTCGTCCGCGCGGCGGGCCGACGCTCGCGGTCGACTTTCGCGAGACGGCGCCCGCCGGGCTCACGCGCGCTGATTTCGACCGCATGATTGTCGCCAAGGGCAGCGGCCCGGTCGCCCCCGGCGTTCCCGGAACCGTCGCGGGCCTGTTGCTCCTGCACCGGCGCCTCGGCAAAGCGCCGCTCGAGCGGGTGTGCGCACCCGCGGTGGCGCTCGCGCGAAGCAGCGTGCTCGGCCGTGAACAAGCGGCGCTGCTCGCGGCCCATTGGAGAACCCTGAGCCTCGATCCCGGCGCACGTCGCGTCTTCGGCGATGCCAA
Source organism: Polyangiaceae bacterium (assembly GCA_036274215.1). GTDB lineage: Bacteria > Myxococcota_A > Polyangia > Polyangiales > Polyangiaceae > PMG-095. The sequence continues at coordinate 766 of DASUGE010000502.1, forward strand.
AGGCGCGCCTCGCCGCGCCGGCACGCGCCTCGAGCAACCCGCGCTCGCAAAAACGCTCGAAGCCATTGCCGCGCTGGGCGATGCCGCGTTTTACGCCGGAGCGGCTGCGCAGAGCCTCGCCAGGGCAACGGCCAATCACATCACCCTGACCGATCTCGCGGCGTACCGCGCCGTGGTGCGCGAGCCGCTCGCCGTGCGCTACCGCGGCTACGACATCGAAACGATGCCGCCTCCGTCCGCGGGCGGACTCGTCCTCGCGGGCACGTTGAATGCGCTCGAGTCGCTCGAGCCGACCCCGCCTTCCACCGAGACCGCCGATGAGCTGCACCGCTTCGTCGAAATCTCGCGCCGAGCCCAAGCGCTCCGCCGCTTTCATGTGGTCGACCCCGACTCGCAGAGCGCAGCCGAGCAGAAGACGCTCGCGGCGCGCTTCCTCGACCCTTCATCCCTGCTCGCAGTTCCGGTCGATCCCGCGCACGCGACGCCTTCGGCCCGCGTCCACCCGCTCTACCCCGAAGCCCTGCGCGAGCTCGAGCACACCACCCATCTCGCCGTCGCCGACGAATCGGGCCTCGTCGTCTCACTCACGACGACGCTCTCCGCCTCCTTCGGGGCGAAGATCCTCGTTCCCGAAACCGGCGTCCTGCTCGGCAACGCGGTCGGCTCGTTCTCGAGCGCCGGCGACAACCAACCCGTCGCCGGCCGGCGCACGACGAGCTCGATGGCTCCCACGCTCGTCCTCGACCACGGAGCGCTCGTTGCCGTCATCGGCACCCCCGGCGGCGACACGATCCCGAGCACGCTCAGCTTGCTCCTCGTCCGCCTCCTCGCCCACGCGATGCCGCTCGACGCCGCCGTCGACGCACCTCGCCTCCACCACGGCTTCGTTCCCGACCAAATTCGCTACGAAGCCGCGCGCCCTCTTCCCAAAGCGTTACTGGACGAGCTCATCGTGAAAGGCCACAAGCTCTACCGCTCGTACGCCAGCCAAGGCGATGTGAGTGGCATTGTTCTCAAGAGCCCGACCGCCTTCGGCTACGCTGACCCACGTGAGGGGCCTGGGCTGGCTCTCGCTGCGCGTGAACCGGCATCGGCGTCGGCCGGAGGGAAGTGAGCGGAGCCCGGTAGTGCCTCGCGACTTTGGCGGGCGGTCACGCAGCGGGTGCCGGCCTCGCCGGTTCGTCGTGTTGGGTTGTGCCATCGTTGGCCAGTCGATCAGTTCTTCCAAGATCGCCAGGTCGTCTCGGGCGGGCTTACGCCCGCCGGCCCGCGCACTGCACGAGCTCTTGCCCCAGTGCGAGAGCACCGTCCTTTGCGTCCCCTTCCGGCCCGCAAATCTTCCTCCGCTCCCTCTGTCGCCCTCTCTGCCGCTGCCCCTCGCCTTCCCTCTCTCCCTAGCTCTAGCTCTAGCTCTATCCCTAGCTCTGGCTCAGTCCGGCAATCCCGGCACGGCGAGCGTCACCGTCTTCAAGACCGAACGTGACGCGACGTAGAGCGTCTTCCGATCGGCGCCGCCGAAAGTGCAGTTCGACGACTCGCCGGTCGGGACGGTTCCGATCAGCGTGCCGTCCGGCGAGTAGACCTCGACGCCGTTCGAGGTCCCGGCGTAGACGTTCCCGGCGCAATCGACGCACATGCCGTCGACGGTGCCGTTCATCGTGCTTGCGAACGGCATGGACGTCGCGGCGAGCGCGCCGTCCGCCTCGACCGCCACCTTGATGATCTTCTTGTTCTGGACGTCGCCGACGTACAGCATGTTCTCGTCGGGCGAGAGAACGATGCCGTTCGGCGCGGCCGTATCCGTGCGCGGGCCCGTCACCATCTTGTTCGGCGCCATGCGGTAGAAGCCGGTGCCGGACTCCTGGGGAGCCGACCAATAGATGTTGCCGTCGCTGCGCACGATCACGTCGTTCGGCTTGCAGCCCGCAGCCACGATCAAGCTCGCGCTCGGTGACGTTGCCGTCGGATCGACGCGCGTGATGTTCTTGGCGGCTTGATCCGCGACGACGAGCTTGTCGTCGCTGTCGATCGCCAGGCCGTTGCTTCCGCTCTTCTCGAAGAACACCGACGGCATCCCGCCTGGGCTCACGACCCAGATCCGCTCCGGGCTCCCCGCGTTGTCGGAGAAGTAGAGCTTGTTCTGGCTCGCGATCCACACCGGACCTTCGAGGAACGCGAAGAAGTTCGGCGTGCCTTGCGTCGGCGGCCCGATCTGCCCCACCGAGCCCATGCCCGTGAGCGGATTGCCATAAGTCGCCCCGGGGGCGCACACGTACTTCCCGGACGCACCACCGTGGAGCCCGCTGCCGCCGCTCGCGCCCGCCATGCCGGCCATGCCCGCGGCTCCCGCGCCTTCACCGCCCATGCCGCCGCCTGGTCCGCTTCCGGCCTTGCTGCCCGCACTACCGGACATGCCGCCACCCGCCATTCCACCCGTGCTGACGGTGCCACCACTGCCGGCCATGGTCCCCGCGCTGCCGCCCATCGTGCCGGCGCTGCCACCCTTCGGCATGGTGCCGCCCGCGCCTGCGCCGGCACCGCCGCCACCGCCCGTCGTGCCGGCACTGCCGCCCGTACCCGCTGCGGCGCCCTTGCCCGCGGAGGCGGTGCCACTGGTC
>DASUGE010000503.1:0-5063 GCA_036274215.1 Polyangiaceae bacterium
GCTCGCGCTCGGAGCAGGGGCCTCCGCCGTGGGGAGCAACGTGGGCTCGATGTGGGGGCTTGGTGCCGGCGGCGCGCTCGGCAACGGGCTCGCGGTGGCGTCGGCCGAGGCGCTCTCGCCCGTCGCCGCGGACGGCGGTTCCGAAGCACGACCGAGCAAGAGCGCCGCGCCGACGCCGGCGGCCGCCAGCACCGCGAGCACGGCGCCGAGCGTGCCGGGCCGTTTGGGGGCGGAGGGCTCTGCGTTCGTGTGGGAGAGCGGCGCGTCCGTGAGGGCGGGGGCTCCGGTGCTCTGCCCAGCGCTCTGTTGCGTTGCGGGCGCGGCGGTCGGTACTGGGCCACCGACGGGCGCCGGCGGAAACGCGACCGGGATCGTGCCCGCGAACGGCAGCGTGCCGGGGATCTCGAGCGGCACGCCCCCGCGCAGCGCTTCGAGCGCGGCCTTGAGCTCGGCGGCGCTTTTGTAGCGCTGGCTGCGATCGGCCACCATCGCGTGCGCGATCACGCTGTCGCACTGCGCGGCGAGGCCTGGGCGGCGTAGGCTCGCGGGCTCGTAGCGGCCTTCCGAGATCAGGATCGCGAGGTGGGGGAGCGTTTCGGCCACGAACGGCTTCTGGCCGCACAGGCATTCGTAGAGGACGACGCCGAGCGCGTAGACGTCCGCCTGCGCGTCGAGCGTCTTCTCGCCGCGCGCCTGCTCGGGAGGCATGTAGTACGGCGTGCCCATGGCGGCGCCGTCTTGCGTCATCCCGAACGCCCCCGTCAGCTCCGGATCGAACTTGGAGATGCCGAAATCCAGGATCTTCACGAAGGGCTTCGGACCCTTGACGAGGAACAGGTTCTCCGGCTTGAGGTCGCGGTGGATGATGCCGGCCGCGTGCGCCGCGCTCATGCCCTCGCACGCCTGGATCAAGAGCTCGCAGGTTTCCGCGATCGGCAGCGTGCCGCGGTCCGCGATGTAGTCGGCGAGCGTCTGGCCTTCGAGCAGCTCCATCACGATGTAGGGCTCGCCCGAGTCGAGCACGCCGGCGTCGAAGGTCTCGACGACGTGGGGGTTGCCGATGTGGCCGGCGGCCGAGGCCTCGCGCAGGAAACGCGTGACGATGGAGGGGATGATCGCGAGCTCGTCGCTCAGGAGCTTGAGCGCGCGGCGGTGCTTGGTGAGCGTGTGCTCCACCTCGAAGACGGAGCCCATGCCGCCGGCGCCAATGCGCCGGATCACCTTCAGCTTGCCACCGAGGACGCTGCCGATCTCAACCGACGTCGCCGACATGCGCGCGTAGCGTCCACGCTACCACATCGCGTAGGCTCTCCGCCGTGACTACCCGAGGACCCGCCTCGCGGTCGCTTTCGGCCGTGCCGCGCTTCATGTACGGCACGGCCTGGAAGGAGGAGCGGACCGAGCGCCTCACGCGGCTCGCGCTCGCGGCGGGTTTCCGGGCGATCGACACCGCCAACCAGCGCAAGCACTACTTCGAGGCCGGGGTCGGCGCCGCGCTCGGGACGGCCGTCGCCGAGGGGCTCGTGACGCGCGCCGAGCTTTTCCTGCAAACGAAATTCACCTTTCGGGACGGTCAGGACCACCGCCTTCCCTACGATGCGCGCGCCCCCGTCGAGGTCCAGGTGGCGCAATCGTTCGAGAGCTCGCTCGAGCACCTCGGCACCGACTACCTCGATTCGTACGTGCTGCACGGGCCGTCGGTCGGACGGGGTCTCGCTCCGGCGGATCACGCTGCGTGGCGGGCCATGGAGGGTCTCCAGCAGAGCGGCCGCACTCGCTACCTCGGCGTGAGCAACGTCACGCGCGAGCAGCTCGAGCTGTTGCTCGCCGCGGCGAGCGTGCCGCCGGCCTTCGTGCAGAACCGCTGCTACGCACGCCAAGGTTGGGATCGGGACGTGCGCGCGCTCTGCCGAAGCCACGGCATCGTGTATCAGGGCTTCTCGCTGCTCACCGCGAATGCGCGCGAGCTCGCGCTGCCCGCGCTCGGTCGTGTCGCCGCGCGCAACGGCTCGACGCCGGCGCAAATCGTCTTCTCCATGGCGGCGGCTCTCGGCATGCTTCCGCTCACCGGCACCTCGAGCCCGGAGCACATGCGACAAGACCTGCTCGCCCTCGACCTCGCGCTCGAGCCCGAGGAGCTCAGCGCTCTCGAGCGGCTTTCAGGCTAGCGCCGGGCGGCGTATTTTCGCGCGTCGCCCAGGTGCGGACGATGCACGCGATGTCGCCGTTGAAGAGCTGGCGCGGCGGCTCCGGGCGCCGGCGCGTGTGTCCGATCGGCTGGTCCTCGGCCATGAGCAGCGCGACGTTCGAGTCCATGTGACGATCGACGAGGCGCGCGAGGTCGCGTGAAAGCTCCGCCGGTCGCTCGAGGCGCTTGCCGTAGGGAGGATTCGCGACGATCGCGCCCGCGGTCGAGTATTCGGCGTCGTCGAGCGAGCCCTGCGTGAGCTCGAGCGCGATCCCCGCGTTCTTCGCGGCCTGACGAGCCATGGCGAGCGCGCCCTCGGAGATGTCGCGCCCGACGAGCTCGGGGACCTCGGTCTTGACGGCGGCGCGCGCTTCGTCGCGGAGCTCGCGAACCGTCGCTTGCTCGCTGGCGTCGAACCCAGCCCAGCGCTCGAATCCGAAGAGCTTGCGCCCGAGGCCGGGCGCGACGTTCTTCGCCCACAGGCCCGCCTCGACGAGCAGCGTGCCCGAGCCGCACACGGGGTCGAAGCACGGGCTCTCGCGATCCCAGCCCGAGTAACGGACCAGGGCCGCCGCGAGCGTTTCACGCAGGGGCGCCTCCGCCTCGCGCACGCGGAACCCGCGCTCGTGCAGCGACGCCCCCGCGAAATCGAGGTAGAGCGTCGCCACGTCTTTCACGAGGTGCAAGAAGAGGTGCACGTCGGCGTCACGCTTGGCGACGCTCGGCCGCGCGCCGTGGCGGTCACGGATGCGGTCGACGACGGCATCCTTCGTGAGCTGACACAGGTACTGCGTGTGCGTCAGCCGACTCGAGCGGCACGCCGCGCTCACGACGAGCGTCTGGCGTGGGCTCAGCGCCGCCTCGAGCGAGACCGCCCGCACACCCTCGTAGAGACGAGCTTCGTCCGGCGCGTCGAACGTCGCGAGCGGCGTCATGACGCGCAGCGCGACGCGCGACCAGAGGCAGGCCCGGTAGGCGTCGCGCTTTTCCCCTTCGAAGTGCACGCCGCCGCGGTCCGCGCGCACGCCGCGGAACCGGAGCTCTCGGAGCTCGTCGCGCAAGGCGGGCTCGGTGCCCTTGGCGGCGCTCGCAAATAGCTTCATGAGGGGTGCGGGGCGCGGACCCTAGCGCACTCGGTGGCGGGGGCGACTCCCGGCCGGGTTATGCTCGGTCCGGAGTCTTCCATGCTGGCCCGAGCCCCGAGTGCCGCCCCCACGCTCAGCGAGGCCGTCTGGATCGATCTGCTTTCGCCGAGCGACGCCGAAAGCGCCGAGGTGGAGGCCGCGACCAACCTGCGTCTGCCGGCCAAGGACGACATCGAGGAAATCGAGACCTCGAGCCGCGTCTACGTGGAGGACGGCGCGCTCTATCTCTCGACGCCGCTCCTCACGGGCCCCGACTGCATGAAAAACGGCTCGGCCTCGCTCGGTTGCGTGCTCACCCCGAAGCGCCTGGTCACGCTCCATTTCGTCAAGCTCGACTCCGTCGAAGAGCTCCGCCAAGGCTTCGACAAGCACAAGGACGTGAACGCCGGGGACGTCTTCCTGCGGCTGCTCGAGATCATCGTCGATCACACGGCCGATGCGCTCGAGCGCGCCGGCGCGGAGCTCGAGGCCATCTCGCATGCGGCGTTTCGCGCCGAGACGCCCAAGCGCCGCCACGCGCGGATGAGCGCCGAGCTTCGCTCCTCCATCCGCCGGCTCGGACGCATCAGCGACGGCGTGTCGCACCTGCGCGACTCGCTGCTCGGCGTCGGCCGCGTCGCGACGTTCGTGCACGAGACGGGCGGAGAGATCGGGCTCACCCTCGCGCCCGCGCGGCTCGGCGCCGTGCGCGGCGACATCGTCTCGCTCAACGACTACCAGGCGCACCTTGCGTCCAAGGTACAGTTTCTGCTCGACGCGATGCTCGGTTTCATCAGCATTCAGCAGAACGACATCGTGAAAACACTCACGGTCGTTTCCTTGGTCGGCGTTCCCCCCGTCTTGATTGCCGGCATTTACGGCATGAACTTCCGCGTCATGCCCGAGCTCGATTGGCCGCTCGGTTACCCGTTCGCGCTCGCCTTGATCGTGGTGAGCGGCCTCGTGCCGCTCGGATTGATGAAGTGGCGCGGCTGGATGTAGCGGTTCGGAGGGTGTATGCTGGGGAGGATGTGTCGGTGGGTCGGCTGCGTGGCGCTCGCGAGCGGCCTCACCGTGCTCACCGCGACGCGTCCGGCCTCGGCGGACGTCGTGTACATCGGCAACGGTGACGCCGTCGACGAGCCGGTCCCGCTCTACCTCCAGATCAAGGAGCAACGCGCCGAGCTCAGGATCTACCGGCGCAACGACAAGCTCGAGATCGTCAAACCGCTCGTCGTTTGCTACGGCGACTGCGGGTTCCAACTCCTGCCCGGTTCCTACCGGCTGCAGCTCAAAGGCCCGCCCGACACCGACATCGAGTCCGGCTCGCGCATCTTCGATCTCCGCGGCCCGTCGTCGATCTTCGTCGAGCCGCCGAACTCGACCATGCGCTGGGTCGGCCTCGGCATGGGCGTGCTCGGCGCCGGCCTCATCGTCACCGGCGTCGCCCTCCTCGCCGAAGCCAACAGCCACGCGCTCGACGCCGACTTCCACACCGACCAAACCAAACAATTCACGGGCGGCGCCCTCGCCGTCGGCGGCGTGATGCTCAGTGTCGGCGGCTGGATCATGTTCGGCATCAACGGCAAACCCCACCTCGAAATCCGCCCCCTCCAAGCCCTGCCCGCCACTCCCGCCCCCGCCGTCTACCGCCCCCCGCCTCCGCCCCACCCCACCGATTCCCCCGCCACCCGCCTCCCCCCGGCTCCTCCTCCACCCCCCGCAGCTCTCCCTCCCGCCCCCGCTCCCGC
>DASUGE010000504.1:0-4274 GCA_036274215.1 Polyangiaceae bacterium
AACGTGCGCACCTGCATCACCTCGACCGTGGTCGTGAACGTTTGAGCCTTGTCCTTGCAACCGCTCGCGACGAAGACGGCGGAGGCGACGAAAGCAATCATGCGGAGCATCAGCCCACCATAGCCGCAGCGCGGCGCCGCCGCATCGCGAACAAAGGCGTTAGAACGGCACCCCGTGAGGAGCGGGTTTATCCGAGACGGATGAGCGCCGCGGCGGCGTAGTCGCCCGCGTGGGAGAACCCGCCGAGCGCGAGCAACGCGCCGGCGCGGAGCTTGCCTTCGCGGAGCGCGTCTTCGAGGTTTATCGGCAGAGCGGCGCCGAAGAGGTTGCCGTAGCGGTCGAACGTGTCGTGATGCTTGTGGCGCGAAAGCTCGAGCGCTTCGCGCCAGTTTCTGAGGAAAATCGGGTTTGGCTGGTTCGTGATCAAGAGGTCGATGTCCTCGACCCGCACGTGCGCCTCGCGGCAGACGCGCCTGACCATCTCCGGCACGATGCGATTGCCGCGGTCGATGATGGCGGCGACGCGCTCGTCGGTGAAGCGAATCGTGATCGGGCTCGTGCCGGGCTCCCAGTAGCGGCGCCCGTCGCGCGCCGCGGCGTCCATGTCGCGCGCGAAGCCACCATGGGACTCGTGCACGATGCCGAGGATCGGCGCGGCGTCGCTCGCGGCGACGAAGCCCACGCCGCAGCCGTCACCAGGAACCGGCGCTTGGGATTCGAGCCGCACCTCGGGATGGGAGAAGACGCGCCCCGCGGCGTTCTGGACGTTGCAGAGCAGCGCACCGCGTGCGTCGCTCGACGACATCATGAGCCGCGCGAGCTCGAGCATGTGGAGGAAAGAAACGCAGCCGCCGTTGTGCAAATCCACGATCCAGCGCGGCCGCGCCCCCAAACGATGTGCCACCTCGGCGCCGCAACCAGTGAACGCCTGGTCCGGCACGGACACGTTGGTGAAGAGGATGTCGATGTCATCGGCGGCCCGAAGCCTTTGCTCGGCCAGCAAGCGTGTCGCGGCCTTTTCGATCATGTCGGCCGCCGACTCGCCGGGCGCCACGTGCCGGCGTGTCGTGGGCGCCGTGAACATGCCCTTGCGAGTCGCAGCGCCCGCTGCGAAAAAATCGTTGGTGACGACGCGCTCCGGCAGGTAACTCGCGACACCCAGCAAGCTCACGGTCTTCATGGCGTCACCGCGCGAAGCATCGGGCCCGGCGGCAAGTCGTTGCGATAGCGGTATTCGACAATCGCCTTGAGATTGGCAAGCTCGATGGTGTGCCCGGCATAGAAGAAGGGCCACCAGTCGCCGACCCACTCGCGCCCGGGCTTCGAAAGCTCGGGGAAGGGATTCGCGTCGTAATAGGGGTGGCGAAGATTGGACCAGATCACCACCGAACCCGGGCGCTTGAGCACGGTTTCGGCAGGAACGATGCGGTTCAGATACACCATCCAGAGCTCGTCGCCCTGGTCCCAAGCGCAATGATAATCGACGGTGAGCGCCTCCCGACACGCGACAGTGCGTACGTAAATCGGCGTGCGGCCCGCATCGACGCCGACCAAGACGCCAGGCTCGTTCGCCGGGCGAAGCTCGCGCACGGAGTAGGTCCATTCGAGCAGGCTGAGCGGATCGGCCATGTAGTCGAAGACGCGCGCTGGAGGGCAGTCGACGTGGGCGTGCACCGTCACGATTTGCCCGTACACGTCGTGATGGGGGTAGACGGTGTGGGTAAGCTCGGTGATTTGCTCGCCGAGCGCCTCGCGATCGTACTCTTCGCAGCGGACTAGTCCGGTGATGGAGGCAAGCCCCCGCGGGTCGACCGCGGGAACACCGCCTGCCCGCTCACGCTCCTCTGGCGCCGGCATGACTCACCTCGCGCTCGACGGTCCGGATGGTGGGTGCGCGCTCCCGGAAAGCGGAAAAGGGCGGCACCTCGACCTCCGTGAGCTCGGCCGCAACGACGGATGGGCCCGCTACCTCGAGTGAGTGCGCGAGCGCGACGGAGAGCTCGCGAAGCGTCGCGCAATCGCGCGCCGGCAAGCCCGCGAACATCGCGCCGAGACCCGCGCCGAGCCGCGCCCTTCGAAACGCGTTATAGCCGGCATTCTCGCCGAGCAGAATTCGCTCGCGAACCAAGCACATCCCGTGCGCCCGGTTGTCGAACAGCACGTACGTGATCGGCAGCGCGTGCTCGATGGCGGTGTGGATGTCGAGCCCGTTCATGTAGAAAGCCCCGTCACCGGCCAGGGCGAAACAGCGCCCGCCCGTCGCGAGTGCCGCGCCCACGGCCGCGCCGAAGGTGTAGCCCATTCCGGCCATACCCATCGCGAGCAGCCAGTGTCCGCCGCGCGGGCAACGCAGATAGTGAGCCGCGCTCGCACCGGTGTTGCCGGCATCCACGACGATGGTGGAACCCTCCGGCGCCACGCGCTCGATGGCGCGCGCAACCTCCGCGGTCGTGAGCGGCGCGTCCGGCTCGGGCACGGTCGGTGCACGCTCGGCATGCGCCTCGGCCGCGGGCGCGGTACCGCCGAGCTCTGCGCCGAGCGCACGCAGCACGAGCCGGACGTCGCCCGCGACGTGCCGGGTTTCGGCGCCGGAGACGAAAGGCGTCGAGCGCCCGAGCGACAAGAGCCGGCTCTGGCGAAGCACCGTTTCGTGACCCATGCGCGAAAGCAGCGGCAGCGACGTGCCGGCCGCGACGACGAGCCTCGCAGCGGCGAGGGCGTGCGACACCGCGGTGTGCCCCATTGCGCCGCAAACGCCGAGGAATCGTGGATCGTAGTTGTCGAACGCGTCGCGCGCGTCGGGCGTCGTGGCCACGGTCGCGTCGAGCGCACGCGCGAGCGTGACGAGCTCCGCCTGGGCTCGGCCACGCGAGACCTCGGGACCGGCCAGGATCACGACGGGACCGTTCTCGAGCCAGGCCTTGACGCCGTCGATGTCGACGGCGCTCGGCGTTTTGGTTGCAGGCACGACGTTGCCGAGCTCGGCGGCCGCGGTGCTCGGGAGCTCCTCTACCTGTAAGTCCTTGGCCAGGAGCAGTACGCATGGCCCCTCGGGTGCGCTTCTCGCCATGTCGATCGCGCGAGAGAGAGCGAGCGGCACGTCGCTGGCCCGCTCCACGCGCGTTGCCAGCCGGCCGGCGGCTCGAAAGACCTCCAGCGCATCGACGCCTCCGCCTTTCCCGCTCGTGTCCTGAAACGCGCCGTGCCCCTGTAGCGGGCGCGGCGGTTCGCCGACGATGGCGAGCAGCGGTACCTCCGAAGCGCGCGCCTCCGCGACGGCGTGTACGAGGTTCATGGCGCCGCCGCCGGAGGTGACCATCACCGCGGCGAAACCGCGAAGCCTAGCATAGGCATCCGCGGCGGTACCGGCCGCGTGCTCGTGCTTTCCGAGGATTGCCCGGATCTCGGGTCGGTGTCGCTGGACAGCCGCGAACATGTCCTCGACGTTCGCTCCACCGACGCCGAAGACGTGCCTCACGCCTTCGCGGATCAAGCGCCGCACGATGAAATCGGAAACGAGCACGGTCCTCGTCGACTGCAAACAGGGTGCCGCCGGCGCGCGTATCGCGCGGCCTCCGTAGCGCGGACGACTCCGTTCTCGGCACTTTCCGCGCGCAGTTCCAGCGCTCATCCTGGTCGGTGGCGAAAATGATGCGTTTTTCGCCGCCGTCCGCGGCGCCTGGCGGGCGGGAGTTCGAAGCGTTTCTGACGTGCGGCATCATCGAAGAGTGCCGTGAGCCACCGGGCGGCCCGGCGAGCTCCAGGTGCCCAAAGGGAGGATCTTCTGCTGCCGGGGGTATCCTCGGGCTCGGGGAGCATGCTTCGCTCGGCAGTCTTCGCCTTCGTCTCGGCCTTGCCGGTGCTCGGCTGCGCGGCGGCTCGGCCTCGGATGGCCCCGGTCGCTCCGGCCGACGCGGCGTACGCGACGCCGCGCCTCGCCCACCCGCTGCCGGCCGGGGCGCACTACGAGCGGTCGAGCGAGCTCGACGTGGAGGATTCGGCCCTTCGGAGCGGCGGCGTGGCGGTCGACGAGGTCTTTCGCGACGACTGTCCGACCAGGCTGCTCGGGATCGTCGACGACGCGATCTTTTTCCGGCGCGGCCGGGCGCTGTTCCGGCACCGGCTGCCGGACGGCAAGGACGAACAGCTCACCGGGGATACGGAGCCGTTGGCCGCCGTGGCCGTCGACGGCGACGAGGCCTTCTACGCCACGCTCGACTGCGACGTGTTCAGCACCAAGCAGTACCGGCTCGGCGGCGAGTGCCCGGGCTCCG
>DASUGE010000505.1:0-3461 GCA_036274215.1 Polyangiaceae bacterium
GCTACGGCGGCGCGAAGGGACCGCCGCTCCGCTGCGAAACTTCACCGGTTCCCTTCGAAGCCGGCACCGTCGGAATCGCGCTCGGCGGGCGCGACACGGGCTCGAGCCAATTCTTCGTGACGCTCGCACGCCATCCGCACCTCGACGGCGAATAGGCGCTCGTCGGTCGGGCGGGACCGGGCTGGGAGCGCGTCACGGAGGGTGATGTCGTGACGCGTGTCACGGTGCACGAATGACGACACCGCTCGCCGCCGTGTGGCCGAAGCTCGGCGAGCGCCTCGGCCACGTTTCGCTCGGTAGCTTTCCGACGCCCGTCGAACGCTTGACGGCGCTCGAGCCGGAGGCGGGCGGTGCAGCGTTGTACGTGAAGCGCGACGATCTTTCGGCCGAAGCGTACGGCGGCAACAAGGTGCGGACGCTCGAGGTGCTGTTCGCGCACGCGCGAGCCAAGGGCGCGAGTGAGATCATCGCGACGGGAGCGTTCGGCTCGAATCACGCCGTCGCGACCGTGCTGCACGCCCGGCGGGCGGGGCTCGCTTCGGGAGCCGTGCTGTTTCCGCAACCGCCCTCGCTCGCGGCGCTCGAGAACCTGCGGGTGACGCTCGCACGCGCGGAGCGGCTCGTCGTGTTGCCGCACTGGTCGCTCTTACCGTTCGGTATGTGGCGGGCGAGTGGGCCGCAACGGAGCCTCATGGTGCCCGGCGGCGCGACGCCACTCGGCGCGCTCGGCTACGTCGCCGCAGCGTTCGAGCTCGCCGAGCAGGTGGCGCGCGGTGAATTGCCCGCGCCGCGCCGCATCTACGTCGGCATCGGCTCCACCTGCACGACGGCCGGCCTGCTCGTCGGATTTGCGCACGCTGCGCGCTTGCGCGTCGGGTTTCGCCACCCCCCCGAGCTCGTCGCCGTGCGCGTCACGCCCTGGCCCGTCACCGGCCGCTTCCGGATCCTCGGCCTCGCCGTCCGCGCGAGCGCGCTCCTCGCCGAGCTCGCCGCCGAGCCCAAGCTCCAGCTCTCCCGCGAAGAGCTCTCGCCCCACCTCGCGATCGATGGGAGCGCACTGGGCCCCGGTTACGGCGAGCCCAGCGCACCTGGCCTTTCCGCGCTCGAGCTCTTTCGCAAGCACCGCTTGTTCGACCTCGACACGACGTACAGCAGCAAGGCCGCCGCCGGGTTCCTCGCGGGGGCGAGGCGCGCGCCGAGCGAGGTCTCGCTCTTCTGGTCCACGAAATCGACGCGCCCGCTTCCGGCGATCGACGAAGAGGAGCTCGCCGATGCTCCCGCCGTGGCTCGGCGCTGGATCGCACGCGCCGAATCTCGAGGCCAAGATCACCGAGTTTGACCGGCGACCGGCGCCGGGAGAAGGGTAGCCGATGCTCCGCGAAATCCGCGAGCGGGTTTCGGACCCGAACATCTACCGCGTGTACGGGACCACCCTGGCGCTCGGGATCGCGTACGGCCTCGCCCTCTCCGTCCTCACCGTCTATCTCGATCAGAAGGGCTTCGGAAAGCTCGATATCGGCAAGCTCGCCGCCTGCTTCGCGGTCGGGCTCGTCGCACTATCGCTGCCGCTCGGCGCGCTGATTCGGCGCTTCTCGGCGAAGTGGACGCTTTCGGCCGCGCTCCTCGGCTACGCCGCCACCATCTCGATCTTCCCGCTCCTCGACTCCTTTTGGGCGATCGCCGCCGTGCGTTTTCTCGACGGCGCGTCGTCCGTCGGCGTGTGGGTGAGCTCGGAGACGATTCTGCTCACGCGCGCGCGGCGCGAGCACAAGGCGTACGTCACGAGCCTTTACGCGATCGCGATCGCGGTCGGCTACGTCGTGGGGCCGTTCGCGGCGCGGCTCGTCACGGCGGTATTTCCCATCGGCTACGCGTTCGAGGTCTCGGGGGCGATTGCGCTGGCCACGAGCCTGTACGCCGCTCTCCGCATCGAGCGCGACCCTGCCGACAGCACGCACGCGGACGAGCACGGCCGCGCCTCGGGCTCATCGACCTCGGCGCTCGGCCTGCTCGCTCGCATCAAGACCTCCTGCTTCGCGACGTTCGCGTATGGCTACTTTCAGGTGAGCGTCGTGCTTTTCCTTCCGCTCTTCCTCATGAGGTCGAAGGGCATCTCGAAGGAGCAGACGATCCTGATCCCGGCCTTCTTCGCCGCCGGCATGCTGCTCTTCTCGAACTACGCCGGGCGCATCGGCGATCGGCTCGGTCACCTCGCGGTGATGCGCGTCCTCGCGACCATCGGGCTCTCGATGATCCTCGGGTTCGTGTTTCTCGATTCCTTCGTGTGGATGTGCGCCGCGGTCTTCGTCGCGGGCGCGAGCCTCGCGAGCATTTCCCCGGTGAGCCTCGCGCTCCAGGGTGTGATCAGCAGCGAGTACAGCCGCTCCACCTCCCTCTACAACGCCTTCTACGCGTTCGGCATTCTGCTCGGACCCCTGGTTTCGAGCATGCTCTTCGAGGCGAAGGGCGGCGCCGTCATGCTGTTTCACCTCGCAGCGCTCTGGATTGCCTTCGTCGTGTTCAGCATCGTCTTTTACCGCGACGATCCGGCCGTGTTTCGTCGCGGTGAGGCTTGAGCCGACCGCCCAAGGCTGCGACACTCGGGGCCCGTGCTGCTCGCCATCGACATCGGGAACACGCACATCAAGTTCGGCCTCTTCGCGGGGAGCCGGCTCGACCACAAGGTGCGTCTCGCGACCGACCAGGGCCGCACGGAAGACGAGTACGGCGTGCTCCTCGTGCAGGCGCTCGCGCAGCGCGGCATCGGGGTCGAGTCGGTCGACGCGGCCATCGTTTGCTCGGTCGTGCCGGCGCTCACCGACGGCATCGTCTCGATGGTCCGGCGCCTGTTCGGGCGCGAGCCGCTCGTCCTCGGACCCGGCCTCAAGACGGGCATCTCCGTCCTTTACGACAGCCCGCGTGAGGTCGGCCCCGATCGCATCGCCGACGCCGTCGCCGCGTTCGAGCGCGTCAAGGGCGGCACCATCGTCGTCGATTTCGGTACGGCGACGACGTTCAACTGCGTCTCGCCGAAGGGCGAATATCTGGGCGGCGTGATCGTGCCCGGCGTGCGCATCGGTCACGACGCGTTGCTCGCCGCAGCCGCCAAGCTCACGCGCGTCGAGCTCTCCGAGCCGCCGCGCGTCCTCGGCCGCAACACGCCGCACGCGCTCCAATCCGGCGCCATTCACGGCAGCGCCGCCCTGGTCGACGGCCTCTGCGACCGCCTCGAAGCGGAGCTCGGCTTCCCGTGCAAGGTCATTGCCACGGGCGGCCTCGCCGCGGTGATCGCCAAGCACTCGAAGCGCATCGAGAGCGTCGAGCCGGATCTGACGCTCGAGGGCCTAAGGCTCCTGCACGAGCGAAACAGCGAGCCCGGCGCGGGCCGGCGCGGGGCCAAGGGCAGCCCGGAGCCGTGAACCGCCGCGCGTTGCTCGCGCTCCTCGGCTCGAGCGCGCTCG
>DASUGE010000506.1:0-19919 GCA_036274215.1 Polyangiaceae bacterium
CCAGCCGACAACGTCGCCATCGTGCGCGTCGACGTGGGCCGCGCGCCGGGCCCCGCGGGCAAGGATCAGGTTCAAGCCTTCGCGCTCGTCCAAAACTTCGGTAAGCAGCCGCGCTCGCTGTTCGTCACGCTCTCGCAGCGGGGCGTCACGACCCCACTCTCGTCCCGAAGGCTCGATCTCGCTGCAGGCGAGCAGGCGCCCGTCGTGCTCGCGTTCGATGCGGCCGCGCACGACCAGGGCATGGGGCTCGTGGTCGAGCTCGCCCCCGGCGACGCCCTGCGCGCCGACGATCGCGCCTACGTGCGCGTCCCGGAGAGCCGGCGCTTGCCCGTCGTGCTCGCGCCCAAAGCCGCGAGCCCCTGGCTCGCGCGCGCGCTCGGCAGCGATCCGGACAGCGACGTCTTCACGACCGAGCTCGACGGGCTCGCAAGCGCCGACGTCCCACGCGACGCGTTCGTCGTCGTGGACGGCGCCTGCCCGAAGGCGCTCCCCGGCGCCGACTTCCTGATCGTCAACCCGCCCGCCGGGCGCTGCGTCACAGCAGAAGTGAAAGGGTCCCTCGAGCACCCCTCGATCACGTCGTGGGCAGAGGGGGACCCGCGGCTGCGCTTCGCGAGCTTCGACGGGGTGAGCATCGCGCGCGCCGCGCTGCTCGAGCCGGACAGCCCGAACGCGTCCTTGGTGCGAGCGCGCGAGGGCACGCTCATCGCCGACGTCTCCCTCGCGGGGCGCAGCGGCACGCTGGTCTCCTTCGACGTGGGCGAGAGCACCTGGCCGCTGCGCGCGTCGTTCGTCCTCTTCGTGCGCAACCAGCTCGAGCTCGCGCGCGCCCACCGGGCAGGCGCCGCCGCTGGACCGGCCCACACGGGCGAGCCGCTCGCCGTGCGGGTCCCGCTCGACGTGACGGAGGTGGAGCTCGAGCGACCGGACGGCACGCGCCTCAGCGTTCCTGCGCATGGCGGCCTCGCGGCGGCACCCGGGCCGGACCGTGCCGGCTTCTACTACGCCACCTGGAAGGGCCAACGGCCCGGCAGCACGCTCGTTCCCGTCAACCTCACGAGCGCCGCGGAGAGCGATCTCCGCCCGCGGGAGCTCGTGCTGCCGAAGGACCGCCCCGCGAACGTTCGAAACCCGGCCGCGCTCGCCGATGCCGTGAGCGATTGGTCGTGGCTGCTTGCCGCGCTCGGCTTGCTGCTCGCGGCGGCCGATGTCTTCTGGGTCACCCGCGGCGTGAAGCGGTCACCGAGCCCGCGCCGTTGGCTCGCGTTCCCTGCCGCCTTGGCATGCGTGCCCCCGGTGCTGGCAGCACTCGCCGCACTGGGACTTGGGGTGGTCCCTCAAATCCGGCTCGAGCGACCCTGGCTCGCGCTGCCGGCTGCCGCCCTCGTCTTGGCAGCGCTTTTCCGACTCCGGCGCTCCTCGCCTCGCCAGGGCCACATGCGGCGCGTGCTGACGGAAGCGTGCGCGGCGTTGCTCCTCTTGCTCACCGGGTTCGCGGTGCCGGGCGTCGAGCTCGGCCGCCCCCTCGACCGGCTGAGCGTGCTCGTCGCGCTCGACCGGAGCCGCAGCATCGATCTGGTCCCGAACGCCGATTCCCGCATCGCGACCGAGCTCCGCATCGCCGAGCTCGGCATGCGCGAGGAGGATCGCATCGGCGTGCTCGCCTTCGGGACCCAGGCGGCGATGGAGGATCCGCTCCGGCCCCGCTCGCGCCTGCCCGCTCCCCAACGCGCCGAGCTCGGCCGCGACGGCACCGACCTCGGCGCGGCGATCCGGCACGCGCTCGGCGAGCTACCGCCCGACTCGTCGGCGCGCATCGTGCTCTTGAGCGACGGGGTCGCGACGCGCGGGGACGCCATCGGCGCCGCGCTCGCGGCCGTGGCGGCAGGGGTGCCGGTGGACGCCGTGCCGCTCGACCAGGCGAAGGTCCCCGACGTGCGGGTCACGGCGCTGCGCGTGGCGCCGCGGGCGAGCGAAGGCGAGCCGCTCGAGCTCCGCGTCGTGACCTCGTCGAGCAGCGCCGCGAAGGTCGAGGTGCGCGTGCTGCGCGACGGCGAGCCCATTCGCTCGGGCGAGGTAGCGATCACCGCGGGCGAGGACGTGCTGCACTTGCGCGAGCTCGCGCCCGCCCCCGGCTTCCACCGCTACGATGTCGAGCTCAGCGCGAAAGACCCCGCCCAGGACCTCGCGCACGAGGACAATGACGCTTCGGCCTTCGTGCGCGTCCGCGGCCAGGCTTCGGCGCTCGTGCTCGATCGCGATCCGCCGCTCACGGCGGCGCTCGTCCGCGCGCTCGAAGCCGCCGCGTTTCGCGTCGAGGTGCGCGGCCCCACGGGCGTCCCCGCCGACGTCGCCGGGTTCGCCGCGTACGATCTCGTCACGCTGAGCGACATTCCCGCTTCCGATCTCGCGCCCTCGCAGCTCGACGCCATCGCGAGCTACGTGCGCGACCTCGGCGGCGGCTTGCTCCTCTTCGGCAGCGAGCGCGGGCTCGGCCCCGGCGGCTTCGGGCGCACGCCCATCGAGGACGTGAGCCCCGTCTCCTTCGACATCAAGCAGGAGCGACGCCGCGCGAGCCTCGCCGAGGTGATCGCGGTCGACTACTCGGGCTCGATGTCGATGAGCGTCGGCTCCCGGACCAAGCTCGAGCTCGCGAACGAGGCGGCCGTGCGGTCGGCGGAGCTCCTCGGCGGCGGCGACCGCCTCGGCGTCATGCACGTCGACACGGTCGTGAGCTGGACGGTGCCGCTCGGCCCCGTGGCGGACAAGGCCGCGATCTCCGCGAAGATCCGCGCCGTGAAGCCCGGCGGCGGCGGCATCTTCGTCGATCTCGCGCTCGGCACCGCCTACGACGCCCTCTACCGCGAGAAGGTCCAGCTCAAGCACTGCCTGCTCTTCTCGGACGGCGCCGACGCCGAGGAGCACCAGACGGCCGTCTCGCTCGCGACGCGCGCCAAGGCGAACGGCATCACCACGAGCGTCGTCGCGCTCGGCAACGGCAGCGACGTCCCGGATCTCGAGGACATCAGCCGCGCGGGCGCCGGACGCTTCTACCTCATCGAGGACGCCACCCGGCTCCCCGCCGTGTTCGCGCAGGAGACGGTGCTCGCGTCGCGCAGCGCCATCAACGAGGTCACGTTCCGCCCGGCCATCGGCTCCCCCGGTCCGGCCGTGCGCGGCATCGACTTCGGCGCGGCGCCGCCGCTCACCGGCTACGTCGTCACGGTGCCGAAGACGCGCGCCCAGGTGCACCTCACCGGCCCCGAGGGAGACCCCATTTTAGCAACGTGGTCGGCCGGAGTGGGACGCACGGCGGTTTTCACGAGTGATTTCAAGGATCGCTGGGGGCAAGCCTGGACCGGGTGGGACGCGGCAGGGAGGCTTTTCGGGCAGGTGGCACGCGACGTCGCACGGCGCGCGGACGATCCGCACGTGCGCCTCGAAGCCGACGCGCAGGGCGGCGTTTTGCACCTGCGCGCCAACGTCGTCGACGAGCGCGGCCGCGCCGAGACGTTCCGCCGCCTGCGCGCGACGGTCGCGGGCCCCGACGGCTTCTCGCGCACCGTCGAGCTCGCTGCGGTCGGCACCGGAGCGTACGCGGCCGAGGTGCCGCTCGAACGCCCGGGATCGTACGTCGCGACGGCCATCGACGAAACGAAGGGCGCCCCTGCCGGCATCGCGGGCGCCACCTTGAGCGCCGGCGAGGAGCTCCGTCCCACCGGCACCGACCGCGCCCTGCTCACGCGCATCGCCGAGCTCTCGAACGGCAAGCTCCGCGACACGCTCGCCGGCATCTTCGAGGATCGCCCGGGGCGACGCTTCGCCTATCAGAGCCTCACGCAGCTCCTGCTCTTGCTCTCGACGTTCGGCGTGCTCGCGATGGTGACGGCGCGCCGCCTCGCGTTGCCGAAAGCCGTGACGGAGCTTCCCGAGCGCTGGCGGCTGCGGCGCGCCGAACGCGCGGCTCGAGCCGAGCGAAGGGCCCGCTCGCGCGCCGAAGCGGCCGAAAAAGAAGCCTCCGGCAACACGCTCGAAGCCCTGCGCCACGCCAAGTCACGCTCCCGCGCCGACCAACCGAGCGCCGAAGGCAGACCAGCCCCCGTCGCGGCCGAGGGACGACCTGCCCCCGTAGCGACGCCGAAGTCGCACGGCGCGCCATCGGGTGGGCCGCACCCGCCGGTTCCGCGCGAGTCCGTTCCACCGAGCGTCCCACCGTCGCGCCCGCGCTCCGCCGCCGAGATCCTGCTCGCCAAACGTAAGCGACGGCAACGCTAAGACGAGCACCGACAGGGAACGGGTGCGCGGCCGTCTCTGCTTCTTTGAATTCAAAGATAGGACAGCGCGTCCGATCCCCCGCCGCGTAGTCGAATTCGAGCATAGGCGTCACGCCTCGAGGCTCGAGCTCACCCCGCGAGCCTTACGGGACGCGGTGCATCCAGCCGTGCTTGTCGGGGGCCTCGCCGTACTGGATCGCGAGCAGCGACTCGCGCAGGCGCGTCGAGACCGGGCCCGGCTCGCCGCCGTGGATGGTCCAGGAGCCGCCCTCGAACTTCACCTGCCCGACGGGCGTGATCACCGCGGCCGTGCCGCACGCGAACACTTCCTTGAGCGTGCCGTTCTCGAGGTCACGGCCCCACTCGGTCGTGCTGTACACCCGCTCCTCCGTCTCGTAGCCGAGCTCGGGCGCGAGCTTGAGCAAGCTGTCGCGCGTGATGCCGGGCAGGAGCGCGCCGTTCAGGGCCGGCGTCACGAGCTTCGTCTTCCCGCCCCGCTCGTAGACGAAGAACAGGTTCATGCCGCCCATCTCCTCGACGTTCTCGTGCTTCAGCGCGTCGAGCCACACGACCTGCTCGCATCCTGCGTCCATCGCGCGTTGCTGCGCAACCAAGCTTGCGGCGTAATTACCCGCGCACTTCGCCTCGCCCGTGCCGCCCGGCGCCGCGCGCACGTAGTCCTTGCAGAGCCACACGCTCACGGGCTTCACGCCTTGCGGGAAGTACTGGCCCGACGGCGAGCCGAACAGGATGAACAGGTACTCCTTCGCGGGACGCACGCCGAGCGCCGCTTCCGTCGCGATCGCGAGCGGCCGCAAGTACATGCTCTCGCCCGCGCCTGACGGAACCCACTTGCGCTCCGTGCCGATCAAGACGTCGGCCGCCTCGACGAAGCGCTCGACGGGCAACGGCGGCATCGCCATGCGCCCCGCCGACTGATTGAAGCGGCGCGCGTTCGCTTCCGGGCGAAACGTCGCGATGCTCCCGTCCTTCTGCCGGTACGCCTTGAAGCCTTCGAAGATCGCCTGCCCGTAGTGCAGAACCGAGGCAGCGGGATCGACCGAGATCGGCGCGTACGGAACGAGCGCCCCACGTTGCCACCCGCCTTGCTCGCGGTAGGCGATCGTCACCATGTGCTCGGTGAAGACGCGACCAAAGCCGAGCCCTTGGAGCGCCTTCGCACGCTCCGCGTCGCTGAGGAGTTGAGCCTTCGGGCGGAGATCGATGGTTGAACCAGTTGCCATGGCGACAGCTTTCCGAACGCGTCGAATACCACGAAGCAAACGCGCGACGCACGCGCTCTACGTATCCATCGCCTTCGCTCGCCGAAGCGCAAGCCCCTCACGCGCCGCACGCCACACTTTCGACGAATCGCCGGGCAACACAGTGTTGCTCCGAACGGCCGCGCACCTGCGAACGCCCGAAATGAGAGATGGGGGCCAACTTCACCCGAGGTGTCGCGCAGGCTGAAAAGCGCGCCGAGTCGGCTCAGGACCGAACGGACGAGGCCCTCCGCCGCGATCAGTCACTTCTGTACCCGGTCTGAACTTTCGAATCTTCTTGACGTGATTTTCGAAGGACTCCGCACCTATGTGTCCGCCGGTGCGGACGTTGCCCGCCGGCGAGCGACCCTGCGATTGGGTGGATGAGCGAGCGCGTCCAGATCTCGAACGAAGAGGACAACTTCACGGCAGTCGAGGCCGCCGAGACCGGCGAGATCGCCGCGCCGGCGCGGTTCGATGAGCCGCCACCGCTCTATCAAATGCAGTTCACGACCACGGCCGAGCATGCCGAGCTCCTCGAGCGCGCTAAAGCGCTCCTGTCGCACCGTTCACCGAACGTGAGCCTCGGCGATCCCATAGGCCCACCAGGCGGAGCGTGGAACGACTGGCGAGGGCCGTGAACTTCCGAGCGGGGTCGCGCATCACAGCGCTATGCCCCACCAACGCCGGCCGAGCGCCTCGATGCTACCGCTGCGTGAAGGAACGTCGTGGCTTCGCGCGCTTACCGCGCTCGTCGCCGCGAGCTCAATCGCCGTTCCGGGCTGCGGGGGCGATGACGATTCAGGCCATGGTGGAACGGCAGGGGACTCGGGCCACGCAGGTGCCTCTGCGAGCGCCGGAAGCGCCGGCCACGAGGACGAGCACGGCGGGCAAAGCGGGGAGGACGGCGAGAGCGGGCATGCGGGAGCCGCCGGCGATACCGCTGGTGCTAGCGAGCTCGGCGGCTCGAGCTCGAGCCCCGGAGGCGGCTCAGGCCACGGTGGCGGCTCGAACGGCGGCATGGCTGGCAACACCGGGATCGCGGGCGACGGCGGAACGGGCACGGGTGGAAGGGGAGGCACGGCCGGCGCGGGAGCGGGCGGAGCAAGCGCCGGAACGGGGAACACGGTTCGGCCATCGTGCGCGCTCGACAACGGCGGATGCGACACGCTCGTCCCATGCATCGACGGGCCAACGGGCCCGGCGTGCGGCGCCTGTCCCGGTGGGTTCGACGGCGACGGCAGGAGCGGCTGTGCTCCGCACCCGTGCAGCGGCGCGCCCGATCTCTCGTGCGCCTGCGTCAGGGTCGCGGTCGACGGCAACGACACGCTCGGCGAGCTGACAGGCGGCCTCTCGCCGTTCCAAACCGTCCAAGCTGCCGTCGACTACGCAGATCAGCACCGCAATCACGCGCGCGCCGTGTGCGTCGCCGGCGGCACCTACGCGGGACCGTCCAACGCTGATCTAGCCATGCGCGACGGGATCTCGGTGTACGGCGGCTACGAATCGACGGGCTGGACGCGAACCAGCGTCCCCACGATCCTCGCGCCCGCCACCGCGCGCGGCGTCGTCTTCGGACCCGACGTCCAGAGCGCCACCGAGCTCAGCGGTTTCACCGTCAACTTGCCGCCCACGGATACGAGCACCGGCGTGACGATCGACGGCGCGCAGGACGTGCTGGTCTCGGTGATCCTCACACTGAATACCACCCCCGTGAACTACTACGGCGTGGACGTGAGCAACGGCGCCGACGCGGCGCTGTCGGGTATTACGCTCGCTCCACCCCTCCAAAGCGACCTCTGGAACACGCCAGGAGACGCGATCGGCATTCGCGTGAGCGACTCGCACGTGACGATCGGCGGCGGCGGCATCACCGTGGTCGCTGGCGGCACCGTACGGGCGCTGTCGCTCATGAACGCCTCGGGCTCGATCACCGGAGGCACCTTCAGAGTCGGCTCGACTCCGTCCGCGCAGGAACTCACCGCGCTCCGCGTTCGTAACGGAGGCGAGCTCGCGCTGACCAGCTCACGCTTCGAGATGATGGGCATGTTTGCCGGCGGCGCCCTGTCGACGGCCGCGATCGATATCGAAGACAGTGTCGAGGTCACCGCGCGGCAAACGCAAGTGAAGTCGAGCGGAGGCATGGGATTGGGTGTGAGCGCGACGCGCAGCAAGCTTTCGTTCGACGGCCACGTCGAAGTGCACGGCGGAGCCACGTACCCCTGGGGGGCGGGGGTACGGCTCGTCGACGCGCCGGGGTCGAAGGTGTCGGGCACGATCGACGCCACGAGTGCCTACGGCGTGGCGGTGACGGGCAACGCGACCGGCGTCGAGCTCGGCGGAGCGATCGAGACGCAAGACAGCGGCGCTTCCGTCAACTTCGAGAACTGCGGAGATACTTCGCCGCTCCTTTCGGGTGCTTCCGTCAAGGCGACCGTCACCGGCAGCGCGGGGGACGGCATTCGCTCCGTGGACTGTCGAGCGCGCATCAGCGGTAACCAGGTGACCGTGACCACGGGGGAGCTCACGAACGACAAACATCTCCGCGGCATCCACTGCATGCGGTCGTCGAGCACGACGGGGCGCTGCAGCGTGACCGACAACACCGTCGTCGTCAGCTCGCCGCCTCAACGCACCGGGCATCCGCCGGGCTTTTACGGGACGATCTGGTCGGCGGCCCTCGAAGGCGATTGCGAGTCGGTGACGGGGAACCGCCTTTCGGCCCTCCTCGCCAAGGACGACAGCTCTTACTTCTGCGACACGGATCTTTGGGGCCTCACGCGCTACGGCGGTAGCGGCGCGATCGTGCGCGGCGCAGAGCTCGTGAGCGGCAACGTCATCACTGCGGGCTGCAGTGGCGCCGGCGCGGGCCTCGAAGCGTCGGGACGCATCGAAAACAACGTGATCATCGGACCGATGTGCGGCAGCTTCGGCGACCCCGCCAGCACGTTGCACTGCGACGGACTCGTGCTCAACGGTGACGCCGTCGTGCATTCGAATACCATCTTCGGCGGTGCCGCCGTCGCGAACCCGCCGACGAGTCCGTTCCATTCGTACTACGGCCCGCCACCTCCCTGCCGGAGCGTCGGACTCGTCCTCGGCGGGCAGGCTGTCGTGCGCAACAACATCGTTGGCGCGGGCGGCTGCCAAACGGTAAGCAGCGTGGACGGCGTCCCTTCCGTCGCCGAAAACAACGACTTTGTCGGCGGACCCGTCGATTTCGGCGGCGCCACCGCCTCCGGCAATTTCTCTGCCCCGGCGTTCCTCGACGCCAATTATCGGCTGCAAGCGGGCTCGCCGTGCATCGACGCCGGCACGCCCGTCGATGCGCCGCTCACCGATCGCGACGGCGACGTGCGCGACGCGCACCCCGACGTCGGAGCCGACGAGCGCAGCGTGTGCGCCGTGGCCAACGGCGGATGCGATCCGCTGGCGACGTGTCGCGCCCTCGCGAGCGGCGTGGTCTGCGGTGCCTGCCCCAGTGGCTACACCGGAGACGGCGAGAACGGCTGCACCGACATCGACGAGTGCGAAAGCAACACGCACGACTGCCCCAGCGCAGGTGCCAACTACCCGCGGTACGTGGACGGAATTTGCACCAACACGCCCGGTTCGTGGAGCTGCTCTTGCCCCACCGGTTACGAATACGTCGAGACCACCAACCCGTCCGGAGCTCCCGTCAAGGAGTGCATGGACCGCGACGAATGCCTCGTCGGCTGGGGGGGCTGCGGCACCGCTGACTGCATCAACACCCCCGGCGGCTACCACTGCAGCGGCTGCCAGACCGGCTACACCAACACCGACCACGGCTGTGTCGACGACGACGAATGCACGACCGGAAACGGCGGCTGTGACCCGCTCACGCTGTGCAC
Source organism: Polyangiaceae bacterium (assembly GCA_036274215.1). Classification (GTDB taxonomy): domain Bacteria; phylum Myxococcota_A; class Polyangia; order Polyangiales; family Polyangiaceae; genus PMG-095. Next base: position 9,409 of record DASUGE010000506.1, read on the forward strand.
GAACATGCCAGGCGGTTACGCCTGCGGTGACTGTCCAACCGGGTACAACGGCTCCGGCTACACGGGCTGCGCGCCCGACCCCTGCGCCGGCGTAACCTGCCAAAACGGCGGAACGTGCGTGACCGACGGCAGCGCGCCAGCCTGTCAATGCCCGGACGGAGTCAACGGCGAGCGCTGCCAAATCGTGTTCGAAAAGCTCAGCGCGACGCTGCTCGGGATGTGTGGCCTGCGCAGCGACGGCACGCTCGTGTGCTGGAACGACACGACCTTCGCGAGCGTTCCGCCGGGCCCGTTCGCGGACTTCGACGCGGGCCTCGCCGAAGTTTGTACGCTCGATGCCGCCGGGAGTATCGGCTGCTTCGGTGAGGGGGACGCCGCCATCGGGAACCCTCCCTCTTCAGCCTTCACGTCCGTGAGCGTTGGCGGCGGTGCGTGTGCGATTGCGGAAGATCGCAGCCTTCACTGTTGGGGCGTCTCCGGCACGCCGCCGTCCGGCACGTTCACGTCCGTCGCCTTCGGCGAGAATCACGTCTGCGCGATCCGCACGGACGAGTCCGTTGCGTGCTGGATGACCGTGCCCGACCTCGACAGGGGGCAAGCTTCGCCGCCGTCCGGTACCTTCCTGGCCATCGCCGCCGGCGCGCAGGCGACGTGCGGGCTCCGCACCGACGGCACGCTCGCCTGTTGGGGGGTGGACTACGCCGATCGACCGGTCGTCGCCCCGCCGGGTCAATTCATCGCGTTCGACTACGGCCAGGCCTACGGCTGCGGCATCAAGCCTGACCGGACCCTGCAATGTTGGGGCACTCCGCCGTTCGGGCTTGCCACGACGCCCGCTGCCGGAACCTTCCAGAGCATCAGCGTCGACGGCTATCTGCCGTGCGGCCTCCGCACCGACCACAGCGTCGCTTGCTGGGGCCCCTTCGTCGATTCGACCCCGATTCCCACGGGTCAACCCTGAGCGGTCGTCACCGCCCACCGCGTGCTCGGCGGCTAGCTGGAACCTCTAGCCCGTGTTCGGGGCCAATACGACGCGGTCGCCCGTGCTCACGCCGCGACGATCATCGCCGTACGGAGCTGATTCGCCTTCTCGACACTCACGAGCTTCTCGACCAGTGTGAGCGCAAATTCGAGCGACGTGCCGGGCCCGCGGCTCGTGACGATGTTGCCGTCGACGACGACGCGGGCGTCGACGAACGTCGCGCTCGGGAGCTCGTTGCCCGGGTATACGGTGGCGCGCTTGCCCGCCAGCACGCCCGCGGCCTCGAGCACGGTCGGAGCAGCGCAGAGCGCGGCGACGAGCTTGCCCGCCTTGGCCGCGTCTTGGACGATCTTCTTGATGCGGGCGTCCTCGCGCAGGCGCGCGGCGGCGGGGCCACCCGGGAGCACGATGGCGTCGAAGGAGGCGGCATTGACGGCGTCGAGCGCCGTGTCGGCTGCCATCTGAATCGCGTGGGCGCCGGTCGTCGGGCTCTTGTCGAGCGCTGCGACCGTCACCTCGATGCCGGCGCGCCGGAGCACGTCGATGATCGTCACCGCTTCGAGCTCCTCGAAGCCTTCAGCCAACGGTACGAGAGCTTTCATGGCGAGGGCTTACATTCTATCACGTCGAGCTCGACGGCGCGGCCGCGATTCCGGCTCACGAGCAGCGCGCCGGACCCCGCCGCGAGCACCTCTGCGCCGCGCAGCAACCGATCCCCGACGAGCGACTCGAGGCCGAGCGGCTCCGTCTTCAAAAGCCCGACGCGCGTTCCCCCACTCGCGCTCTCGAGGGCCAGCCAGACGCGCCCGCCGGGGCGCGGGTCGGCAAGGAGCGCCGGCAAGCCCGCGCTCAGATCTTCGTCCTCGATCTTCGCGCGGTCGACGGCGCCGTCGAGACCCACGCGAGCGAGATCGGGCGGCGCGTGCTCGCTGCCCGGACTCGACTCGTCCTCCCGATACGCGAGCGCGAGCCTGCCGTCGGGCATCACGGCTGCTTCGAAACCGAGCACTCGCCCCTTCTCGGCGCTCACGGCGCGCGGAATGCCGCCGTTGGACGGCTTGCCACGCACGTCGAGCGGCAGCGCGTAGAGCACGCGCGGTCCGGAGCTCACGAGCGGCGCGTCGCTTTCGTCGCTCGGAGGCGCGGCGTCGGCGCGAACGCCGGCGTCCACGGGCGGCTTCGCCGGCTGCTCGGAGATCCAAGCGAGCCAGAAGCCACCCGAACGAGCGAGCAGCGCAGGTGACTCGGCGTGGAGCGTGTGCTCGATTTCACGCGTCTCCGGCGCGCCCTCGAGCGCGGCGGGATCCAGATAAGCGAGCTTGAGCGCGACGCCCTGCGCCCGCTTGGCGCCGAAAACGAGCACGGCGCCCTGCTCGTCGACGGCGAGCGCCGCGCCGGCATCGTGCTCTACGCCCGTGAAGGAGACGTCGCCGCTCGGCTTGTCGGACGCCGGGTCGAGCCGATGCACGCGCAGCATGCCCCCCGCGGCGTCCATGTCGGAGACCGCCGCGACGAGCACCTTGCCCCGCCCGGCCACGAGCGGCGGATCGACGTCGCCGTGCACCGTGCCGAGACCAAGCCGCTTCCCGCTCCCGCCGCCCCGCGGGACCCAGCCGACGAACGCCTCCGTCTTACCCCCGCGCGTTTCGAGACCGCCGACGGCGAAGGCCTCGTCGAGCGCAGCGGCCGCATCGACGCGCGTCGCGAACGGCAGCGCCGCTTCGTCGAGCTCGTCCTCGTCATCGCCCGCCGGCACACGGCGCTCGGCTTCCCCCACGCGCAGTGCAGCGTTTTCAGACAGGCTCTTGCAGTGCGCCGTCGCTTCAGGCGCGGCGGACGCCGCGGGCTCGGCGCTTACCGAAGCGCTCGGCGCCGGGCTCGGCGGCGGCTTCGGCTTGGTCTTGCACCCGAGCGGCGCCAGCGCCAGAAGCGCGAGGAGCGCCGGGCGCGACCACGGCCCGCGACCCGACCGACTCGGGCGCGCGCCCGGAACGCGGCGCTCGTCGGGCTGCGCGGCGAGGGTAAGGCGGCCCGCTCTGGCTCTGCGCGTCACGCTCCGGAGGTAGCGCACGCTCGGGCGACGGCGCAAGGTGGTAGGCTCCACCGGCCCGCCCGCCCTCGCCTCACGATGTCAGACCGCGAGCTCACTCGCACGTACGAGCCGAACCCGGTGCTGCGCGCCGTCTATCGGCCCTTCTTCGACAAGATCCACGTCGACGAGGCGTGGGTCACCGCCGTGCGCGACCTCGCGGCGCGCGGCTCCGTCATCTACGTCCTCCGGAACCTCAACTTCATCGATTTCCTCGCGCTCGACTACCTGACGAAGCGCTACGGCTTGCCGCAGGTCCGCTTCGTCAACGACCTCGGCCTCTGGATCCTGAATCCACTCGGCAAAGGCTGGCTCAACGCGCTCCTGCCGCAGCGCTTCACCCCGCGCGAAGAGCTCGAGGACGCGCTCGGCCGCGGCGGCTCCGCTGCGCTGTTCTTGAAGCGCCCGCCCGGCCTGGTCGACGCCGTAGCCACGGGCCGCACCTCGAGCGCCCGCGGCAGGAAGACGGAAGGCGACGAGATCGTTCGCACGCTGTTCGGGCTCCAGTCGCGCGCGGAGCGACCGATCTTCCTGGTGCCGCAGGTGTTCGTCTGGTCGCGCTCTCCCGACACGCGCGGAACCGAGCCGTTCGATTTCTTGCTTGGTCCGCGCGAATGGCCGAGCCCCACGCGCACGATCGCGCAGTTCTTCTACAACTTCCGGCACGTCGAGCTGAAGCTCGGCGAGCCGATCGATCTCAAGGCGTTTCTCGCCGACGCGAACGGCCTCTCCGAGCCCGTGCTGGTCCGGCGTCTCACCTACGCAGTCCTCCGGAGGCTCGAGCGCGAGCGCCGCAGCGTGCTCGGGCCCGCCGAGAAAGCACCCGAGCGCGTGCGTCAGGAGATCGTGCGGAGCCCGCGCCTGCGCGGCGTGATCGACGACTTGGTGGACGATCGCACCAATCGCCACGCGCTCGAGGTCCGCGCGCACGAGATGTTACAGGAGCTCCAGGCGACCCCCGAGCGCGGGACGATCAAGGGGCTGGAAGTGCTGTTCGACCGGGTTTTCGAGCGCATCTACGCCGGCGTCGAGTGGGAGCGCGACGACATCGACCGCCTCAGGGCGGCGGCGCGCGACGGCACGCTCGTGCTCTTGCCGAGCCACAAGAGCCACGTCGATTACCTGATCCTGAGCTACGTCTTCAATCAGCAGAACCTGCCGCTCCCGCTGATCGCCGCGGGCGACAACCTGAACTTCTTTCCGGTCGGCCCCATCTTCCGGCGCGGCGGCGCGTTCTTCATCCGCCGCTCGTTCAAGGGTGATCGCCTGTACGCCGCCGTCGTCGACGCCTACGTGCGGCGCCTGCTCCGCGACGGCTACCCGATCGAGGTCTTCCTCGAAGGCGGGCGCAGCCGCACCGGCAAGCTGTTGCCGCCGAAGCTCGGCCTGCTCAGCATGGTCGTGGATGCGGCGCTCGCGGTGCCCGAGCGACCGACCTTGTTCGTGCCCGTGAGCATCGGCTACGAGCAGGTGATCGAAGCGCGCAGCTACGAGCGCGAGCTCCTCGGCGGCGAGAAGGCGAAGGAAGACGCCGCCGGGCTCTTCCAGTCGCGCGATCTCCTGCGGCACCGCTACGGCCGCATCAGCATGCAGGTCGGCCAGATCCTCACGCTCGCCGAAATCGCCGAGGAAATCGGCGCGCCCCGCGACGTACCGCTCACGCCAGCCAAGCGCCGCGGGGTCGTCACGCGCCTCGGCAACCGCGTGATGGACGAGATCAACCGCGTCACGGCGGTGACTCCGGGCTCGCTCACCGCGCTCGTCCTGCTCACCCATCGCCAGCGCGGCCTCTCGCACGAAGAGCTGCTCCTGCGCGCGGAGCGGCTGCTCGGCGTCCTGCAGCGTCTCGGTGCACGCTCGAGCCCGGCGTTGCGCACCAGCACGGGCATGCTGCGGTACGAGTCGATCCGCGAGGCGGTGCAGATGTTCGCGGACACGGAGCTCGTCGACATTCACCACCCGACGCAAGGCGCCGAGAGCCAGCGTCGCGGCGGGCTCGCCGGCCCCGGCGCATACTACGTCGTCGACGAGGCCAAGCGGCTCTCGCTCGACACGTCGAAGAACGTCATCGTTCACTTCTTCGTGGAGCGCGCCCTGGTCGCCCTCGCGATCCTCTCCTCCGGAGCCACGGATCTCTGCGCCGTGCGCGAGCGGGTGCGCGCGCTGTCCCGGCTCTTCAAGCTCGAATTCCGCTTCCGCGCCGACCAGCCCTTCGAGGCCATCTTCGACGATACCTGCCGCAGCATGGCCGTCATGGGCGAGCTCGAGACAGAGAACGAGCGCTGTGTGCCGGGTCCGGGCCACGACGGCTGGACAGGGTGCGAGTGGCTCGAGCTCTACGCCGGCATCCTCGTGAGCTTCGTGGAGGCGTACCGCATCGCCGCCCGCGGCTGCCTCCTGCTCGAGCGCGGCGGCTTGCCCGAAAAAGAGCTGATCCGGAAGACGCTCGCCATGGGCGGAGAGATGTTCCTGGCCGGCGCGATCGAGCGCCGCGAAGCCGTCAGCAAGCCGACGCTCAAGAACGCGTTCCACGCCTTCGTCGACCAAGGCATCTTGGTGCATCGCGACGACTACCAGCTCACGCCCGACTACTCCTCGCCGGAAGCAGCGCGCACCATCGAAGCGACCATCGCGAGCTACCTCCCCGGGAGGCACGCATGAGTCTCCGGGCTCGCGCCTGGGCGAGTCTCGCCTGCGCGCTCCTACCCCTCGGCTGCCTCTCGACCCCGTCGCCGCTCGCGCCGAGCTTCCGGGGCACGGTCGGCTCGCCGAATCTCGGCGTGCAGACGGACGCCCTGGAGCTCCCTGTCGCGGGTCCCGGCTTCGTGCGCTATCGGCCGCAAGGCACACACCATTTCGGCCGGCCGCGCTTGGTCACCGCGCTCACGCGCATCGCGAAGGAGCTCCACGCCGCGGATCCCGACGGCCCGCCGCTCGTGATCGGCGATCTTTCCGCACGTTTCGGCGGGAAAATCGACGGCCACCAGTCGCATCGCACGGGACGCGACGTCGACCTCATCTTCCAATACCGCACGCCGAGCGGCGCTCGCGTCACGGCTCCCGGCTTCATCCACGTCGACACCGACGGCCTGGCGCGCAACCCGAGCGACGGGCACATCCTGCGCTTCGACGTCGAGCACGAGTGGCGGCTCGTGAAGGCGCTGCTCGAAGCGCCGGAGCTGGGCGTGCAATTCATGTTCGCGAGCCGCAACGTCGAGGCGCTGCTCGTCGACTACGCGCTTGCGCGCGGCGAGCCGCTCGACCTCGTGCTGCGCGCGCAAAGCGCGATGTGGCAGCCGGTCGACAGCCTGCCCCACGACGACCACATCCACCTGCGCATCGCCTGCAGCGTGGAGGAGACCTCGTCGGGCTGCACGGGCGGCGGCCCTTATTGGGAATGGCTACCGAACCTGCCGGCCCCCATCCCGCTCGACGACCAGCGGCTCGCGCTCTTGGTCGCCGAGGACCCGCCGGTCCCTTCGGTCCTCGAGGCGCCGCTCGCGCTCGCGCTCGACGCGCGCGGCAACCCCGTTCAGAGCGAGCCGAGCGGCGGCGGCCCTTCGACCGACAGCACCGTGCCGAGCGTGGTCGGCGATTGACGGGCCCGCGCGCGTCCGTCACGACGACGCGCGAGCTCCGCAAGGGACGCGGCGCCTGGCTCGCGCGCGGCGACTGCCTCACCCTGATCGCAGAAGCAGCGCGCGCCGGCCGCTTCGACCTCGTCTACGTGGACCCGCCCTTCGACACGCGGGTCCGTCACCGCGCGCGGAGCGGCCGTGGCCACCGCGCCCACGGCGAGACGGCCTACACCGACAGCTGGGGCGGCATCGACGCCTTCCTCGCGATGCTCGGCCCGCGTCTCGCCGCGATGCGCGACGCCATGAGCGAGCGCGGCGCCCTCTACCTCCACCTCGACCACCGCGCCGTGCACGAGGCCAAAGTCCTCGCCGACGGCATCTTCGGCCGCGGCGCCTTCCGCGGCGAAATCATCTGGGTCCCGGGCAACGGCGCGCGGGGTAAAAGTGGCCCCAGCGTCACGCACCAAACCATCCTGATCTACGCGCGGGGCCGCGACCTCATCTGGAACGGAGACGACGAGGCCCTGCGCGAGCCGTACGCCGCGACGAGCCAGCGCATGCACTTCGGCAAGAAAGACGCTGACGGGCGGGCGTATCGCGACCGCACGCTCGGCGGCAAAACGTACCGCTACTACGCCGACAGCGGCCGTCGCCGCGGCAGCGTATGGACCGACTTGCCCGCGATGCGCGCCAACACGCCCCTGCTCGGCGAAGCGACGGGGTACCCGACACAGAAGCCGGAGGCGCTCCTCGAGCGCATCGTGCGTGCCTCGAGCTCGCCCGAGAGCCGCGTGCTCGATCCGATGTGCGGCTCGGGGACGACGCTCGCGGTCGCGAAGCGACTCGGGCGCAAATATGCCGGAATCGATGCGAGCCCCGTGGCGTTCGGGATTGCGGCAAGGCGGCTGGGGCTCGAGTAGCGCGCGCCCCGGTCCGTTGACACGTATGCCTACGTGACGCAAAATAGGCATATGTCCTCCACCTTGAAGCGCAAGTCCTACTTCGTGGACGAACACGCCATCCGCCGAGCGAAGCGCGTGCTCGGAGTCGAGACCGATGCAGAAGTGATTCGCATCGCCGTCGATCGTGTCGCCGAGATGGAGCGTTTCTGGAAGTTCATGCGGACAACGCGAAACAAGCTCAAGCCCGGCTCGTTCGAGCGACCCTAGCCAAACGCCACGCAAGCGATGCCTTTCGCGCTCCTCGATTCCAACGTCTATATCGATCATTGGGAGCATGGGGCGCATGTCGACCAGCTCGACGAGATCCGACACGCCTTCATCATCCGATATTCGTCCGTGGTGCTGTCGGAGCTGCGCAGGGGGGCGCACTCCGCGGTCGCGCGTCGCACCGTCGATGCCCTCCGGCGATTGGCCACGCTCGTCTGGACACCGACTGCGGACGATTGGTGGCGCGCCGGTCAGCTCGTCCAGAAGCTTGGAGCGCGGCACGGGTGGGACGCGCGAAAGAAGCGCGACATCCAAAACGACGCGCTGATCGCGCTCACCGCCGTTCGCCACGGCGCGACGGTCGTTACGAGCAATCGCGCCGATTTCGAGCTACTCGGGCGCGAGCTTCCGCTACGCACGCACCTCCTGCGCGCACGCTGAGCCCGGCTCGCTACGGCGAATCGCTGGACGCCGTCTCTGCTGTTTTCGCTTCGCCGAGTTGGCGCTTGATCTCGGCCATGTCGAGAGAGCGCACCTGCTCGACGAGATCGGCGAGAGCTGCGGCCGGCAGCGCGCCAGGCTGCGAGAACAGGAGCAGGCCGTCGCGGAAGATCATGAGCGTCGGGATCGAACGGATCTCGAGCGCGCCGGCGAGCTCCTGCTCCGCCTGAGTGTCCACCTTCGCCCACACGATGTCGGGATTTTCCTGCGCTGCGGCCTCGAAGACAGGCGCGAACGCGCGGCAGGGGCCACACCAGCTTGCCCAGAAGTCGATGAAGAGGATTCCGTCCTTCTGGATGTGCTCGGCAAACGTGTCGGCGGTGAGGCTGATGGTCGTCATGGTCTCGGCTCCTCGGGGTTCTGGCTTCAGCGCAGGCCGCTCGCAAGCAGCCCGACCAGCGCGCCGTAAACGGTCGAAACGTACGGGTTCGCCGTGATGGGGCAGGCGCCGGTGCGGCAACCCACCAGCCGGTGGTAGCCGTATCCCACGAAGCCGCCCACGACGACAGAAAGCAAGAGCCGGAGCGAAAGGGTCATGCTCGCTTCCCCTCGCGGGCGTCCTGGGGCAAAAGGCCGTCGAGCGCGCGTTCGAGCCGTGCGCCGAATCCCTGCGCCTTGAGCGCTTCCGGCAGGCGCGCGAGCGCGTCGTCGTAGCTACCCGGCAATTCTCGCCAGCGCCCGTGAGCGAGCTCGGTTTCTCGGTTGGACATGAGCCTCACCCGCAAGAGCCAGGGGGCGGGGAGAAGGGTTCAATTCCCGGCGCCTCCACCGTTTCTGAGCTTGTTTTGGCTGATCCCGCGTTCCGGGATTTCATGTTGCCCGTATGTTGCCTAACGCTACGAGGGCTGCTGCCTCATCGCAACCGGTTGGGTTGATTTTCGGGCCCCCCGCATGCCGCTTGCATCGCGGGATCGGGCCTCACTTCAGGCCGCCGCGGACCATGTGCTCGCGCCACCGACCTGGATGACCCTGCCGCTGGATGTCTTCCAGCAGAGCGTGATGGGCTCCTTCACGTCGAGCAGGCGTACGGCGTCGCGTCGCGCGTCCGGGCTCAGGTGTGCCGCGAGAAGCTCGCCGAGCCGAAGACCGGTGCGGACGGCGACGGTGATCATTGCCTGCCATTCGCTTTCGGCGGCGGCGATGAGGCGGTCGGCTTCCTCGAAGGTCAGGAAGTCGAACTCCGGCGAGGGCGGTTTCATCCACTTGATGGGCGGCGCGACCGTTAGGCGCTCCCAAGCGACGGCGGTGGTCAGCAGCTTGCGAAGGACCGTGAGGTGGTTGTTAACCGTCTTCGGCGCCAGCTTGGCTGCGAGCTTCTTGGCCTTATAGGCGTCGATCTCGGCGATGCCGACTTCGTCGAGACGCAGATGGCCAAGCGCGGGCACCAGATGCACACGCAGGATCATGCGCTTGGACTCGAGCTCGCTGGGTTTGTTGTTCGCGGTCGCGTAGGTCTTGATGAAATCCTCAGCGAACTCGGAGAAGATCGGCGCTTCGAGGGCAGCCTTCGCGTTACGGTCGTCGGCGTTCAGCAACTCCTCGCGGAGCTCGTGCTCGAGCTTCTCGGCGGCGCGACGATTTTGGATCGGGGCGACGCGTTGGACGCGGCGCTGGCGGCCGTCCTTGCCGACGACCTTCACGTCGACGAGCCATGCCTCACGCAGGTTTTCAGCTGGGTCAGTCCACTTTCGGCGACGAATGCTCATGGGCGGTGAGCCTTCCTGGTCTCGCCCTGCTCGAGCCAGCGGAGAAGAACATCGCGCGAGACTCGAATGCATCGACCGATGCGGCGTGCGCCCGGGACGCGACCTTCCGCGATGGCGGCGTAGGCTGTTTTGCCATCTACGCGCATGAGGTCGGCGACCTCTTCAACGGTTAACACTTGCGGCAGGACGCTCGCGCCGCCCTCTCCCATCCCAGCCTCGAGACTCATACGAGATATTATAATCCCAATGATGTAGGGCGCAAGCGATCGGTCAGTTCTTTCTTGGTTTTTTCTTCTCGTGTCCGGTGTGGGGTGGAACGCGCAGCCAGTCCGAGATGGGGACGGCACCGCGCGTCAGTTTGTCGATCTCGACGGCAAGTTCCAGGCTTGGGCGGCTTTCGGAGCGGCACAGCTTATCGAGGTAGGTGCGCTGAATGCCGAGGCGCGCGGCAACTCCGTCTCGGGCCAGGCCCGCGTCGTCGATCCA
>DASUGE010000507.1:0-4539 GCA_036274215.1 Polyangiaceae bacterium
GCTTCGACGCGGCGACGGTCGTGCGCCCGGGCGACGATGCGCTCATTGCGCGCGCCGCGGCCGCTGTGCTCGAGACGGCTCCGTTCCGGCGGCGTCCCCTGCGCGCGCGCTTCGTCCTTGCGATCGCCGCGTCGCTCGCCGTCGCATCGGTCGCGGCGGCGGCGGGCGTCGTTGCCGTGCGACGGGCGCGGAGCCTCGAGCTCGAGCGCCGGCTCGCGAGCGCCACCGCCCACACCGCGGCGCGCTCGGCGGCACCGGCACGGCGCACCGCGACAGAGCCCTCCTCGGCCTCGCTCGGCACGTCCGCGGCGACCGCAGCGCCAGCGCCCGTCGACTCCGCGGCTCCGCCAACTCCCGGCGAGTCCCCGGCGCGAGCGCACAGCGAGCCCGCCGCACTCACGCCGGCCGCCGCACCGAGCCACGCAGCCCCCGCCGAGAAGACGGCAGCGAGCCTCTTCCGCGACGCGAGCGCCGCGCGCCGCGCGGGCGATCTCACGACCGCCAGAGCGCTCTTCTCCGAGCTCTCGACGCGCTTCCCCGGCACGAACGAAGCGCGCGTGTCGCAAGTCTCGCTCGGGAAGCTCTGGCTCGGTGCGGGGCGCGCGCGCGAAGCCGAAGCCGCATTCAATGCCTACCTCAAGGGAGGCGCAGGGGATCTCACGGAGGAGGCGCTGGTGGGGCGAGCGAGCGCGCTGTCGGCGCAGGGCAGAGCTGCCGACGAGCGGCGCGCCTGGTCCGAGCTCGTGGCGCGCTACGGCAACAGCGTGTACCGCGCCCGCGCGGAAGCCCGCATCGATGCGCTCGACGCGGCTGCTCATGCGTCCGAACAGAAACCGTGAGCGGCGCCGCCGCGGTTGGCTACTCGCCGCCGCCTTGGCGCTTTGCACGGCGGAGCCGCGCGCGGCTCACGCGGCGGACGCCGTCGCCGACGCCGCGAGCAATCCGACGGCGGGCAATCAACGGGCACGCGTCGTGCTCGTCGCGGACGTGGGCAGCGATCCCGAGCTTCCGGCGCTCCTCCGCGAGCTCCTCGAACGTCAGCAGGTCGAGGCCCAGCTCGAGCGCACTCCCCGCTTCGATCCGGAAGCGCTTTTCGCCGAGCAAACCAAGGGCACGCTCGGGATCTTCATCGCGCTCCGCACCCCGCGCGAAGCACGCCTCTACTTCCGCGCCCCCGGGGGCGAGCGCTACCTCGTGCGCAAGCTCTCGCTCCCGAGCGGTCTCGACGCCGTCGGCCGAGAGCTCGTGGGACAAGTCGTCGCCTCCTCCGCCGAAGCGCTGCTCGGCGAAGCCGAAGCGCTCAGCCGCGAGCAAGCCAGCGCCGAAATCGCCAACGAAGCGCCGGCATCCAGCGCGGCGCTCGCCGCGCCACCCGAGCCAACGCCGCCTCCGTCACGCGAGCCGGAAAGCCACGGAGCCGCGTGGGACCTTCGCGTCCTCGCACGCTACTCGGCGCTGTGGCTCGGCTCCGACTTCGGACTCCGTCACGGCCCGGGCGTCTCGCTCGGCGCCCGCTTCGGTCAGAGCGTGCTCCTCGGCACCGAGCTCGGCGGTGAGTACCACTTCGAGCAATCGTTCACGACGCCGGAAGCGAACGGTCACCTGCGCACGACCGAGCTTCACGCCTTCTTCGAGGGCGGCCTACGTTTCGGCACGACGAGCAGCGCGACGCTCGTCGCCGGCCCCCGCCTCGAGCTCTCCGACTTCCGCCTCGACTCGACCGATCCGACCGTCACGCCCGCCGGCCCGAGCCACCGCACGAGGCCGGGCCTTCGCCTCGAAGCTCGCTACGAGTGGACCTCCCACCACGTCATCCTCGGCGTCGCCGCCACGCTCGACCTCGCCTTCGCGCGCGTTCACTACGACCTGTCTGTTCCCGGTGGTGGTACTGAAGAGCTGGCTTGGGTTTGGCCTGTGCGTCCTGGTTTTGTTGTGTCAATAGGTGTGCATTGACCGGCGTCGGCCGGGGGGAGGGAGGGGCAACGGGTAATGCCTCGCGATCTCGGCGCTCAGTTGAAGCAGACCCGCAAGATGCGCATTCGCGCCCTCACTCACCCGCGCACTTCCGCCACCTTTGCCCCTAACCCTGACCTTGCCCCTGACTTTGCCCCTGACCTTGCCCCTGACCTTGCCCCTGACTTTGCCCCTGACCTTGCCCCTGACTTTGACCCTACCTCTGACCCTACCTCTGACCCTGACTTTGACCTGTCCTATCCCTTGACGGCCCCGCTCGTGAGCCCGCCGATGAACTCCTTCTCGAGCGCGAAGAACAAGATCGCCGGCGGCAAAATCGCGATCAAGGTCCCCGCGAGGAAGACCCCGTAATCGGCGCGATAGAGGCCGAGATAGAGGTTCAAGATCACGGGCAGCGTGAGCTTGTCTTGCGTGTGCAGGAAGATGCTCGGCGCGAAAAACGCGTTCCAGTTTCCGAGGAACGTCACGAGGCAGAACGCCGCGCACATCGGACGCACGAGCGGCATCACGAGGCGCAAGTAGATGTAAAACTCGCTGGCGCCGTCGATGCGTCCCGCGTCGAGCATCTCGTTCGGGATGGAGAGCATGCTCTGCCGGAACAAGAAGATACCGTACGGCACCGCGAGGTACGGCAAGAAGAGCGAGCTGTACGTGTCGACGAGACCGAGCTCGACGATCATCTCGTAGAGCGGCGCGAGCAAGAGCACCGGCGGGATCATCATCGACCCGAGCATGAAGGTCATCAGCGGCTTTTTGCCGCGAAAATCGTACTTCGCGAGCGCGAAGCCCGCCGCGGAGCAGAACACCATCTGCAGGACCGTGATGGTGGTCGTCACGAACAGCGAGTTCAGGACGTACTGCCAAAAGTAGACCTTGCCCTGAACGCTCGGATCGCCGGCGAACAGGCGCCGGTAGTTCTCGAGGTTCATCGTCTTTTCCGTCCACGGCAGCGGCGGAAAAAAGACGTACTCGTTCAGCACCTCGCGATCCTTGAACGCTGCTGCCACCAGCCACAAAAACGGCGCGACGACGAGCGACGCAGCGGACGCGAGCGCGACGGCGCGCAGGTAGGCGAACGCCGTCTTCGGCCGGCTCGGCGAGCGCAGCCAGAGCACGACGAAGCCGGCAATCAGCACGAGGACGAGCGCGCGGAGCGGGTTCATCGTTCGCTTCCGTTCACTCCTCGGCCAGGCCGGAGAAGCGGATTTGCAGCAGGCTGAGCGCGAAGATGACGCTCGCGAGCACCCAGCCGACGGCCGAGCCGAGCCCGAGATCGCCCGTCACGAACCCCACGTCGTAAAGGTAGGTGATCACCGTGAGCCCGGCGTTGTCGGGCCCGCGCCCGTTGCTCGACGAGAGCAGCGCGAGCGGCAGCTCGAAGAGCTGATACGACCCGATCAGGCTCGTCACGACCACGAAGACGACGACATGTCGCATCGACGGCAACGTCACGTGCCAGAACACCTGAAATGGCGTGGCGCCGTCGACGCGCGCCGCCTCCTCGAGCGTCTTGTCCACGCTCTGCAGCGCGGCCAAGAAGTAAATCATGTTGAAGCCGACGTAGAGCCAGAGCGCGGTGATGACGATCGCCGGCATCACCAGCGCCGGATCCTGGAGCCACTGCTCCTCGAGCCCCCAGCCGAACAGCGCCTGAAGGAAGCGATTCACGAGCCCGTAGCGCGCCGTGAAGAGCGCGCTGAAGAGCACGCCCACGAAGATTTGCCCGACGAGATTGGGCGAAAACAAGACGAGCCGCAACAGGCCGCGCGCGAAACCTTTTCCCTGGTTCAGGAGCAGCGCGAGGCCCATCGAGAGTGGCAGCTGAACCAGTACCGAGCAGGCCGCGAAGATCGTCGTGTTCTCGAGCGCCCGGTAGAAGGTCGGGTCCGAAAGGATGAAGCGGAAGTTGTCGAAGCCGACGAACGCGCGCGTCGCCGGGCCGTTCGTCTGCTGGAACGCGAGCACCGCCGCGCTCGCGAGCGGATAGAGCGTGAACACGAGCAGTACGACGAGGTACGGCGCGAGAAACAGGTAGGGAGCGAGCCCGCGCTGCTTCATTCCTCGTCCAGCACGTTGCGGCTCATGAGCTCTTCGACTTCCGCGGACTTCTCGGCGAGCTCCTTCTGAATCAACGCGCGGAGGCCCGCGTCGCCGTGGGCGCGGAAATGCTCGAGGGCGCGCAGCACGACGCCGCCGAGACGATCCTCGGCGCGGCTCCGGTACGGGGTCGCCCAATCCGCGGGCACGTCGGGCGCGAGCTTCGCGAACTCTTCGCCGATGCGCTGTCCGCGGAAGAAATCGCTCTTCTCCGCGAATTCCGGCAGCGTCCAGGAGTCCTTGAGCGGCGGCAGGATCTTCGTCGCGCGGTAGCGACGTCCGAGCTCGTCCCGGTCGAAGTAGAGGAGCTTCGCGAAGTCCCACGCGAGCTCGACGCGCTTGCTCGCCCTGGTGATGGCGAGCCCGGAGCCGCCCCAGGTGCTCGTGCGGCGGCCGCCCGGAGTCCACGCCGGCAGCGGCATCACGCGGAACAGGCCGCGCACGTTCGGCGCTTCCATCTCGATCGAG
>DASUGE010000508.1:0-4349 GCA_036274215.1 Polyangiaceae bacterium
CTGGACTACGTGCTCCCGGCTGCCCGAGCCCTCGAGAATCTCGACAAAATGTGATGAATGCCCAGGGTAAGGCCCCCCTTGAACCGAGGCGTGGTATGCAGGCGTCCGCCATGGCCGAGGCACAGGAGTCGAAGAAGAAGAAGAAAAAGTCCGCCAAGCGCCAGCGCAAGGAGCGGCGCTTCGTGGGCGAGCAGACCTACGCCTCCAAGGTGGCGGTCGGCGTCGGCATGCTCGGCGGCCTGCTGCTCGGCGCCGGCGTCTACTCGCGCTGGGTGTCGGACCAGCCGGTTTCGTACGCCGTGATCTTGATCGGCGTCGGCACGCTCTTGCTAATCGGCGCGCTGATGTTCGGCGACCTCGGCACCTTGCCGGTGCGCGTGGGCGACTACGGCGTCGCGGTCGAGCGCGGCAACGATCTCGAGCGCACGCCGTGGTGCGACCTCAAGCGCGTCTACGTCGAGAAGGGCAAGCTCTTCCTCGTCGGCAAGGAGGGCACGACCTCGATCACCGTCGCCGCCCATCCCAAAGCGATCGCGCGCCTGCTCGCCGAGGGCACGCGCCGCATCCCCGAGGTCATGGACGTGAAGCGCGCGACGGTGGAGGGCCTGCCCGCGCTGCGCGAGGACGACGGCGAGCTCCTCAGCGTGGAATCCGTGCAGGTCGCTGGCAAGAGCTGCGCGGCGAGCGGCAAGACCATCGCGTTCGAGCGCGACGCACGCCTTTGCCCCCAGTGCTGCGAGGTCTACCTGAAGGACCGCGTGCCGAAGAAGTGCCTCACGTGCGGCGCCGAGCTCGGCGACCGCGCTCAGGAAGTTTAGGCTGCGTTCGGCCGGCTTCGGCGCGCGCGGCCGCTAATCGACGACGCTCGTCAGCACCTCGACGAGCGGCCGCGTGCCGGAGAGCTCGTCGAGCTTCCGGCGCGCGCTGCGCTTGACGAAATCCTCGAGCGTGAGGCCGCGTCCCTCCCGGTACGACTCGAGCGAGCGCGCGAGCTCGCGCTCGAGGGTGCGCACCTCGGCGGACGCGACGGCCGGCACTCCTCGCGCCACCACGCGCGGCGCCGCGACGCCACGGCCGTCTCGGCCGAGCGTGAGCGCCACGACCACGACGCCGCTCCGTCCGAGATCGGCGCGCTCCTTCAAGACAACGTCGTCGAGCTGCTCCCCGCCGAGCGAGACGGCGATGCGCCCCTGCTGAACGCGCGCTTCGGTCGTGAGCGTTCCGCCGTCGCACACGACCGGGATCCCGTCTTCGACCACACTGACCTCGCGGACCCCGAATTCACGAGCGAGCTCGGCGTGGCGTTGCAGATGGCCGAGCGTGCCGTGAACGGGCAGGAAACACCGCGGGCGAACCAGCTCCAGCATGCGGCGCTGCTCCTTCTGCGCGGCGTGACCGCTCGTGTGGATCCCGGGCGCCGTCACGCGCGTGTGCAGCGTCACGCCGAGGCGCAACAGATCGTTCTGCATCTCGAACACCTGTCGCTCGTTGCCCGGGATGACGCGGCTCGAAAGCAGCACGGTGTCTCCCCGCTCGAGCTTCAAGAGCGGATGCTGCCCGACGGACAGCCGCCGCAGCGCCGACCCGGGCTCGGCCTGCGTTCCGCCCGCGAGCACGAGCACGCGCTCGCGCGGCACGCTCGCGAGATCGTCGGCGCTCAGCATGAGATTGCTGGGCCAGGCAAGGCGCCTGAGCTGGGTCGCGATCGCGACCTGGCTTTCGAGGCTGCGCCCGAGCACCACGACCTTGCGACCGAGCCGCACGGCCATGTCCCCGAACGTGATCAGCCGCTGCACGTTGCTCGCGAACATCGCGATCACGACCAGGCTCGGGGCATCGAGCACGAGCGTCTCGACGGCGCTCGCGACCGTGCGCTCGGTGCCTGCGCGCTCCGGCACGTCGCTATTCGTGCTGTCGCTGAGCATGAGCGCCACGCCGTCGTCGCCGATGCGACCGAGGCGTGCCTCGTCCGTGGGCTCGCCGTCGGGTGGGTCGGGATCGATGTTGAAATCCCCCGTGTGCAAAATGGTACCGGCCGCCGTAGCGATGCGGAGCGCGCTCGCTTCCACGATCGAGTGCGTCACGCGCACGGGCTCGATCTCGAACGAGCCGACGCGGGTCACGTCCCCGGCGCGCACGGGCCGGAGGTCGAGCTCGCCATCCGTGAACTCGTGCTCGGTGAGACGCCGCCGCGCCATCGCGAGGGCGTGCGCCGGCCCCCATACGGGGACGTCGAGCTCGGCGAGCAGGTACGGGAGGCCGCCGATGTGGTCTTCGTGCCCGTGCGTCAGAAAAATCCCGCGCACGTCGTCGGCTCGGTCGAGGAGCCAGCCGAAATCCGGATGCAGCACGTCGATGCCGAGCGAGCCATCCGAGAAGCCGATGCCGCAGTCGACGACGACGATGCCGTCCGCCTGCTCGATAGCGAGGCAATTCATCCCGATGAGCCCGAGCCCGCCGAGCGGAACGAGGCGCACGGTGCCGGGTGCGGGGCCGCTCATTCTGCGACGATGACATTTGCGGGGCGCGAGGGCCACGCTTGATCCGGGGTTTCCCGGTGATTAAG
The DNA here is from genome assembly GCA_036274215.1 of Polyangiaceae bacterium. GTDB lineage: Bacteria > Myxococcota_A > Polyangia > Polyangiales > Polyangiaceae > PMG-095. The sequence goes on from DASUGE010000508.1 coordinate 2,567, forward strand.
AAGGGAGACATGCCTCGCACGGTCACTCCTGAAGAAGCGCAGGCCCTCCTCTCGGAAGGCTACGTGTACGTCGATGTGCGGTCGGAGCCGGAGTTCGAGGGAGGCCATCCCGCAGGCGCCGTGAACGTGCCGATTTCGCACATGGGACCCGGCGGCTTCGAGCCGAACGCCGATTTCATGGCCGTGATCGAGAAAGCGTTCGCCAAGGACGAGAAGCTCATCGTCGGCTGCAAGACGGGCGCCCGCTCGCGGCGTGCCGCGGCGATGCTCACGTCGGCGGGGTTCACGACCGTCGCCGACATGGTCGCGGGGTTCGCGGGGTCGCGCGACGCGTTCGGGCGACCTTCGCCCGGGTGGCAACAGAAGGGGCTGCCCGTGGAGACGGGAGCGCCCGAGGGCAAGAGCTACGAAGACGTGAAGGAGCGGAAGCGCTAGGGGGCGGGAGGGCTAGAGCTAGGGCTAGGGGGAGAGCTAGGGCTAGGGGGAGCGGCAGGAGGAGGAGGAGCGGGACGGGGTTGGGGCGCGGAGGCGGAAGAAACGGGCAGCGCGGTGGAGCGAATGGGGGGCGGCGGGGGATTCGGATCCTGGCCGAAGACGGGGACGGCCACGCGGCAGCGGACAGTTGCGGTGGATTTCACGTATTCGGCGTCGACGGGGGACGCTCCGGAGGTTTCGCGGCGCTCGGTGGCGGTCAGCACGTCGTAGCCATGTGCGGAGCAGAGCTCCTCTACCCGCACGAGGCAGGTGGCGAGCGCCTGCCTGCACTCGACTTGGTACGTGCGGTCGGCGATCGGCACGAGCGTCACTTGCGCTGCGCAGGCGAACGCCGAGACGGCGCCCAGCAACGTGCCCGCGAGCACCGGGGAGCGTGCGTGATGCGCCATGAGCTCAGCCTCCTGCCGCGCGGGCGCGCTCGTAGTCGGCGGCGGCGCGCTCGATGAGCGAGAGGTCGCGCGCGGCGCGCTCCGCTTCGGCTTGGAGGACCGCGGTGAAGAGCGTGAGACCCCAGATGCCGTTTTCGGGACGGCGGCGAAACGGGTAGCGGGTGCCACGCGCGGTCTCCACCGTGGCACGCTCCCCGCGCACCTCGACGTGGGCAACGCCCGAAAGATCGCGGCGGAGCCGCGCGACGAAGCCGAGTCGACGCGCGTAGAGCGCGAACACGTCGGAGCCGTCGGGCGCGTTCGCTTCATCGACGTGTTGGGCGAGGAGCGCGGCGCGTTCGGCCTCCGGATACGCGGCAAGGACGCGGGCGCGCGCGCTCCTCCGGTAGTCGCGAATCGTGTAGCAGGCGTGCTGCGCCTGGGTCTCGAGGTAGGCGAAGAATCCCGCGGGATCATCACGGTTTACGGCGATGACGACGCGGTAGTAAGCGCCTTCGGGCGTGCGATCGCTCGGGTACGCGAGATGAGCGACGCCGAGCGAGAGCACGGACGCGCCCGCGAGCCCGACGAGCAGGCTCGTGACGACACGTCGTCGTGTCCACGGACCGAACGGAATGCGCACGGCGCGCGAGTATGCACGACGTGGCGAGCGTGGTCATCTGCGGTGTAGTCTGCGCCCGCTTGCTCGAGTCCGCCCGCGTCGCCGTCATCGTGCCCGCTCACCGCGAGGAGCGCCTGCTCGGGCGCATGCTCGGACGCGTGCCGAGCTTCGTGGACGGGATCTACGTGGTCGACGACGCGAGCCCCGACCGCACGCACGAGGTCGCGTCCGCGGCGCCGGACCGACGCGTGGTCGCGCTCCGGCACGGGACGAATCGGGGGGTCGGCGCCGCGATCGT
>DASUGE010000509.1:0-11610 GCA_036274215.1 Polyangiaceae bacterium
GTGAGTCTGCTCACGCCCGAGGCGACGTTTGCCGAAGGCGTAATGCGCCTGCGCGGGCTCGTCAGCTGACCGAGCGACGCGCCCTGCGCCGCGCGACCGCCGCGCCCACGCCGAGCGCCACGAGCCATGCGAGCTCGCCACCCGCCGAGCGCTGCGGCAAACGGCAGCCGCAGCCGCCGGCCTTCTTCTCGACCGGGGGCGGATCGTCGCCACCGCTGTTGTCCTCGCCACCCTCGTCCTCGGACGTGGACTTGTCGCCGCCGCCTTCGTCCTCGGACTTGGCCTTGTCGCCGTCGCCCTCGTCGCTCTTCTTCTCTTCTTCGGCCTTCTTCTCGGGCTTCTTTTCCTTCTTCTTCTCGCCCGAGAAGACCATGGCGCGGCGATCGATGATCTCGTTCTCGCCCTCGAAGACGATGTTCGTGGCGCTGCCGACGACCTGGCCGTTGCGCGTGTCGCGCACGGTCACCTTGTACTCGCCGGCTTCGTAGCCGAGGTCGCGCTTGATCTTGAAGCTCATGCGCGTGCGCGACTCGATCTTGGTCGTGGCGCTGTCCATGAAGCCCACGTCGACGGTCTCGATCAGCGGCTGGCGGCCCGTGAGCGGGACCTTGCGGTCGACCGGGCCCTCGTGGCCGTCGATGAGCGAGCGCTCGTAATAGACGGTCGGCTCGAACTCGAACTTCATGCCGACGTAGGCCACGTCGGGCGCGCGCGGCAGATACACCGCGAACTCGAGCATCCACGACTTGTCGCTGCGCTCCTTGAACGTCTTGCTCTTCCACTCGATGCGACCGGCGGCGAGCGCCGAGCCGGCGAGGAGCAGCGTGACGACCAGGGTGAGAAGCGCCACGAAGAAGCGGCGCGCGATGGATCGGTTCGACAAGATCGTACCTCCGAGCGAGTGGCCGCCCACCCTACACCGGAGACCCGCCTGGTCGATCGTGAATTTTTGGGCCCCGCTTGCGCATCCCCTACGACGCGAGTCAATTTCTAAGAGCACCGTTTTCGGGGCCGGGGCCCCGAAAACAACACAAAGAAAAGCGTCGGAATCACTTCCCCGGCGAGAGGCACCCCAAGCCCTAGCAGCCGTCGACCTTGCAGCCGGCGCTGACGCAGCGAATCAAGCACGCTTCATCCGGTCGGGAGGGCCCGCCTTCAATGAGTAACCGCCGGGCGCTGTTCGGCCTCGGCCACCAAAAGTGGCCACGCAGCGGAATCGCGCACCCACTCGGCGTCCGCGCTCGGCCGCCATTCGACGCGGAGCTCGTAGCTTCCCGCGGCGGGCGGCGCCGGCAGGCCGAACGTGCGCGTGCGGTAGCGCGGCCCGGCGGCGCGGTGCGAGAACACGTTCGTCGGCGTCTCGAGGCCCGACTGTCCGACGAGCACGAAGCGCAGCTCGAACTTTTGGTTCAGCTCGTAAGCGTCGAGGTGAAAGTAGGCGTGCATCTCGAGCGGCAGGAGCGCGCCCGCCGGGGGGAAGTTGCGGGGCGCGAAGTTCAGCTGCTCGACCAGATTGAACAGCGTGACGTTGTTCGAGTGCTGGTCGACGCTCGAGCCGCCGGCAATCACGAGAAGGTGGCACTTCGGCATCGCGCTTTACGAGCGCTCCCTAGCATCTCTAGCCGGCGGCGAGGCGGATGATCGTGAATGTGCCGACAACGGCCGTGAGCACGCCGAGGGTCGCGCAGATCCACGTGGCCCTGACGGGCGCGATACGCTCGGGGTAGCGCGACGCGACACGAAAGAGGCCGAAGCTCAGGTGGAACCCTAGCGCGAGCACGCCGAGCTCGTGGAGCCCCGCGACCCAGGGCACGCCCCCGCTCGTGCGCGAGAGCTCGGCCGCGAGCACGCCGAGCGACTCCGCGGGGTAGCGCGCGCCCCGCACGATGGGCCACCGGAAGCGGATGAAATGATCGACCAGGAACACGGCAAGCACCGGCCCCGCCACGCGGTGCACGACGAGCGTCGCTCGAAGCGACGGTCCCGGCGCCTGCTCCTTCCGCCGCCGCGCATACACCCCGGGGGCCAACACCACGTGAGCGAGCAGCGGCGCCCAAACGACGAGAACCTCGAGCACGCGCCACGCGAGCGCCGGGCTCGCGCGCTCGCCGACCTCGACGAAGCCGCCGAGCGCGAGGGCGTAGCTCACGACGTGGAGCAGCGCGAACGCCGAAAGCGGCACGATACTCGTCAGCTCGAACCAGCGGTCGAGCGTCGCGCCGACCGCTCGCGTCGCGGGCGCTGCCGGTTCCACGAGGGCAGGCTACCATGCGGGCGCTCCCACTCATGCTCGCTTCTCCGACTCCCCGCTGCTCGCTTCGGCTCGTCGCGCTCTTTGCGCTCGCGGCGTCGGCCTGTCATGGCTCGAGCGACAGCGTCGTGCCGGGGGTGCCGCTCGCGGAGGAAGCGCCGGCGCAGGCCCAATTTCGCGTGCTCCGCGCCGCGTTCTTCGATGCCGACGGTCCGGGCCGCGCGAAGCTCGTTCCAAGGCTGAGCGAGTTCCTCGTTCGCTTCCCGACGGACCCGCGCACCTTCGACATCGAGGTGTACCTCGTGTGGGCGCGGCTCGAGAGCGGAGACCGAGCGGGCGCGCGCGCCGTGCTCGAGCCGTTGCTCAAGGGAGAGAGCGGCCCGCGCCTCGACTTCGCGCGCGTCGCCGAGGCGGCGATCCTCGCACGCTCGGGCGAGGCGCGTCACGCGCTCTCGGAGTTCGATCTTCTCGACGGCAAGCTCGTCGATCTCGACGAACGCTTCGTCTACGGGGAGGAGCGAGCGCGCTGCGCGTTCCTCGCGGGCGCGTACGAGCGCGCCGTGGAAGCGCTGCTCGGCTGGCTCGTGCAGGCGCCGCTCGATCGCCAGGCGCGCGCGCGCACCACGGCTACGGAGCTCCTCCGCTTGGCGCCGAACGCCGAGCTCGTCCACGCTCTCGCCGTGCTGCGCCGGCCGTCGGGCGGCGTCACGAGCCCCGACGTCGAGATGGCCCGCGGCTGGCTCGCGAGCACCATCGCGCGCCAGCTCACCGAGCTTGCCCTCTCTCGCGCCGATCCGGATCTCGCCCGGCGCCTGCTCGACGCCGCGCCCGCCGCGCTGCGCGCCACGCCCGAAGGGCAACGCCTGGTCGCGCTCGCCGCCGGCGCACCGAAGGCACCTGCCGTCGCGGGGCGCGCCGTCGGGTTGCTCTTGTCGCTCACGGGACCCATCGAGCAGCGCCGCGCCTCGGCCGTCGCCGCCGGCGTCACGCGCGCGCTCGGGAGCGCCCGCGCCGACCAGGGAGGCGGCGCCGGCGTCGACGTGCTCGTCCGTTACGACACGGAGGACGTCGACGCCGCGCTCGCCGCGCTCGCCGCCGACGGTGCCGCGTTGTTCGTCGCGGGCAACGACGACGACACGGCGCGTCGAGCCTCCGCGCGCGCCGAGGCGCTGCACGTCCCGATCCTGCTCCTGCGCCCGCTCGACAAGCCGCCGGCGCCGCAAGGTTTCACGTTCGTGCTGGGCGTCGACGACACGGCCGCCGAGCAAGCGCTCGTTCAGGCACTCGCGGCGCGCGGCAAGCGCGAGCTCGGCCACGTCGGACCGGGTGGCACGTCGTGCTCCATCGAGCCCTCGAGCCCCGGCAAGCCGCGCTTCCCGGTCGCGACCTGGAAGCGCGACGGCGTGGACGCGCTGCTCGTCCTCGGCGACGCCGACTGCGCGCGCGATGTCGCGTCCGAGCTCCGCACCGCGCGCGAGCGGCTCACCCTCGCGCTCGGCCTCGATGCGGGCGTCGTGAGCGCGACGATCGGCCTGCCCACGCTGACGACCGGCGCCGGGACGTACCCCGCGACCGCCCCGGGCGGCGGCTGGTACGAGGCGCTCGGCCACGACGCCGCCGTGCTTGCTGCGCGCGCCCTTCAAGCCCTACCGTCCGAAGGCGTGGCACGACAGGCCGATGTCGAGGCGCTCCACGAAAAGGCGCGCGACGCCTTGGCGACCGTCCAGGCCGAGCTCTGGACGAGCGCGCACCAAGGCTTCGCAGGCGCGCGTGTGCTCGGGCGAGAGCTTGCGATCGTGACCGGAGGACCGAGCGAGAAATGATCGACGTGGAGCTTTCGACACCCAGCGCCACCCGCGAGCTCGCGGCGCGCGTCGCGCCCCACGTGGCGCCCGGCGACCTCATCGTCCTCACGGGCCCGCTCGGCAGCGGCAAGACGTTCTTCACGCGCGCCCTCTGCCGCGCGCTCGGGTTGCCCATGCGCGTGCGCGTGCCGAGCCCGACCTTCACGCTCGTGCACGAGCACGAGACGAAGCCGCCCGTCTCGCACGCCGACCTGTACCGGCTCCGCGACGCGGACGACGTGCGCCGCCTCGGGCTCGATTCGCAGCGCGACGACGGGCGCGCGCTCGTCGTCGAATGGGGCGAGCCGTACATCGACGTGCTCGGCGGGGACGCGCTCGTCGTCGAGCTCTCGCTCTCGCCGCGCCGCGCCAAGCTGCGCGCCACCGGTGCCCGCTCGGAGGCGCTCCTCGCCGCGCTCACGGAAGGCGGCCCCTAATTGGCTCAGGCGAACGTGCCCGATCGTCCCGAGAACGAGGAGGAGCAGGCGACGCTTTCCGCGGTCGCTGCGGGCGTCGCGGAGCCTTTGCTCGCGGGGCTCGATCGGCTCGGCGCAATACTCATGCTCACGTCGCAGACGCTGGCGTGGATGATTCGGCCCCCCTATCGCATCGCGCAGCTTTTTCTCGCGATGGACTTCATCGGCGTAAAATCGACGTTCATCGTCGGGCTCACGGGGACCTTCAGCGGCATGGTGCTCGCCCTCCAGACCGTGCATAGCCTTCGTCAGTTCAGCGCCGAAGGCGTCGTCGGCTCGATCGTCGCGGTCTCGCTCTGTCGCGAAATCAGCCCGGTTTTCGCTGCGTTGATGGTCACGGCGCGCGCGGGCAGCGCCATGGCGGCCGAGCTCGGCAACATGCGCGTCACCGAACAGATCGATGCGCTCACGACGATGGGCGTGAGCCCGGTCCAATACTTGCTTTCTCCACGCTTGCTCGCGTCGGTGCTGATGCTCCCACTCTTGTTCGTCCTCTACACCTGCGTCGGCATGATTGGTGCTTACGTCGTGAGCGTCAATTGGATGAGCGTCGATCCCGGAATTTTTACCTCGAACATCGAGAAGTACATCGTGCCGAGCGACTTCTACATGGGTCTCATCAAGTCGATCGTGTTCGGGTTCTTGCTCTGCAGCATCTCGTGCGCACAGGGTTTTTTCGCATCGGGCGGCGCCAAGGGCGTCGGTGAAGCAACGACGCGAGCCGTCGTCATCAGCTCGGTATCGGTCCTCGTCGCGAACTACCTACTCACGAGCTGGCTCACCGAAGTCTGAGAAATTTATTTTCGCGGCGAGGCGAAATGTGCCCGACACCGAGCCGCGACGGCGCTATGCTGATGATGTCGGGCGCGAGGGGCAGTCAGTCTGGAGCGCAACATGGTCTATTCTCGAGCCAGGGAACAACGGCTGTTCGACAACGCAGGTCACCTCGTTGACCCGGAGCGTGCCGAGCGACTCCTCGCGGGGACGAGGGAGCGTCGCTCCAAACCTCCCGAAGCAGCCTTCGTCGTCGTGGCCCGCTCCGACGACGACTTGGCGGCAGAGCTCGCCCAAGGCGCCGTCGTCGCCATGACGAGCGGTGAAGACCACCTGGCCGAGGACCTCAATCACGACGTGGAAGAGGACTGGGGCGGCCCCTTCGTCGTCACGAGCGGCAGCAAAGAGTTCGCGCACGGCACGGACGAGTCGAACATTCCGGAAGCGACGCGCGAGCCGTTCCCGACGACCTGATTGCTCGGGTTTTCGGGCTCGGGCCTACCCCGTGTTTCGAGCGGGGCTCCGCTCAGTGCGCCACTTGCGATAGGGCAAAAGCGTACGCATCCGCGCGCTCATCGACCAACGCCTGGATCTTGTCGGCCCCGCCGTGCCCCGCATGCTCCTGGATCCGCAACAGGACCGGTCCGCCCGCCGAGCGCGCTTGGAGCGCCGCTGCGAACTTACGCGCGTGCAGCGGATCGACCCGGTCGTCGCTGTCCGCCGACAGCAAGAGCACGCTTGGGTAACGCACTCCCGCCGTCACGTGGTGATACGGCGAGTACGCGTAGAGGGCCTTGAAGTCTTCCGCGTCGTCGGCGGAGCCGTATTCCTCGATCCACGTCTTGCCGGAGCCGTACAGGTGATACCGGAGCATGTCGAGCAGCGGCACGCCGCAGAGCGCGACGCGAAATAGCTCCGGATGCTGGGTGATCGCCGCTCCCACGAGCAAGCCGCCGTTCGAGTCGCCGCGAATCACGAGCCGGTCGTGCTTCGTGACGCCGTCGTCGATGAGCGCCGTGGCGACGGCCGTGAAGTCGTCGAAGACGTGCTGCTTCGCGCGCCGCATGCCGGCTTGGTGCCAGGCTTCGCCGTACTCGCCGCCGCCGCGTAGGTTCGCGATCGCGAACACGCCGCCGCGCTCGAGCCACGGGAACGCACTGGTCGAGAACGTCGGCGTGAGCGAGACGGAGAACCCGCCGTACCCATACAGCAAAGCCGGCGCCTTGCCGTCGAGCGGCTTCGAGCGGTCGTGCAGCAAGAAATACGAAATGCGCGTGCCGTCGCGCGACGTCGCGAAGCGCTGCTCGGTCGTGTACCGCGACGCATCGACCGGAACCTTCGTCTGGTAGTAGAGCTTGGTTTTGCCGGTCTTCACCGAGATCTCGTGGATCTCCGGCGGGCGCGAGAACGACTCCGCGCGAAAGTACGCCTCGTCCTCGTCCTCGTTGCCGATCAGCGGCGATACGCTGCCCGGCTCGGCGAGCGGCACGTCGTAGGCGAGCTTGCCGTCGAGCTCGCGCACCTCGAGGTGCTGCACCGCGTCCCGAATCGTCACGAGGTTCAGCCGCTTACCGACGATCGACAGGCGATCGATGGTCGTATCGGGTCGCTCGGCCACGATCTCGCGCCACGCCGCCGGATCTTGCGCGCGCTTCGGATCGACGCGGAACACGCGAAAGCGTGGGGCGTCGCGGTTCGTGAGCACGTAGAGCTCTCCGGCGTACGGATCCGCTTCGTAAAGCACGCCGTTGCCCATCACCACGGGGCTCCATTGACCGGGCGCGCGCACGGGATCCTGCACGTAGAGATCGCTCGACACCCAGCCGTGACGCACGCTCGCAATCAAGACCCGCCCGTCGCGCGACGCCGTGATCGACTGAAACGTCTTCGGGTCGTGCGTCGGTTCGCGCACGACGGCATCCTTCGCCGGGTCGTCCCCGATGCGGTGAAAGCGCACCTCCGCGAGGCCCGGCCGCTCGGCGACGGTGACGGCCCCCCCGATCGGCGGCACCTTCACGTAATAAAATCCCGTGCTGTTCCGGTTCCAGGACGCATGCCAGGTGTACTTCGCCCCTTCGATCACCTCGGGCAGCTTCTTGCCGGTCGCGACCTCCAGCGTTTCGAGCACGGCCTCGTCCGAGTTGTTCTTCTTCACCTGGTAGGTGACGAGCTTGCCGTCCCAGCTCACGCTGTAGCTGCCGAGCGAGACGCTGCCGTCGGTCGACCACGTATTCGGGTCGAGCAGCGGCTTCCTCTCGCCGTTTTTTCCCTGGCGATAAAAGACGGCGTCCTTCTCGCGCCCCACGTCCTTCTGCGACCAGAAGTAGCGCTGCCCGCGCTTGAGCGGCGCCCCCACGCGCTCGATGTCGAAGAGCTCGCGAAAGCGCTTGCGGAGCGCCTCGCGCTCGGGAAGAGCATCGAGCACGGAGCGTGTGAGCGCGTTCTGCGCTTTGCCCCACGCCTGCACCTCGCTCGACGCGCCGTCCTCGAGCCAGCGGTACGGGTCGGCGACGCGCGTGCCGAAGAGCTCGTCCACGGTGTCGGTCGTGCGCGTCGCCGGGTAGGGGAGCGCGGGCGCAGGAGCGGGCGGCGCCGCGCTCGGTGCGGGTGGCGGAATCGGTGCCGCGCTCGTCGCGACGGGGGACGCCGTCAGGCGTTGCGGCTCGGCGCCGGCGCAACCGAGCACGACCAGGGAACCAACGAAGAGCAGGCGAGGCATGGGCGCGCGCGATGTTAGCCTGCCCCCGAGGTCCCCGGCGGTGCGAGCCCTTTCGAGCCTACGACTCCGCCGGGCGCTGCAGCGGCTCGGGCTCGTCCTGTCGCTGTTGCTCGGCGCCGCACGGCCCGCCACCGCGGCGCCACCGCCCTCCCACGAGCTCGAGCACGTCGACACGCGCTTCCTCGCCTTCGAGCTCGGTGGCTCGCTCGTGTTCTCTGGCGTGCTCCTGCTCGCGGCTCCTCCCACGCCGGCGGCGTGCCAATGGTGCACCAGCAACGGCTTCGACGAGGCCTTTCGCGATCTCCTGCGTTCCGAGAGTCCGCGTGCCGCCGCCGGGCTCAGCCATGCGCTCTCCACGGGTGCCGGTCCGGCGCTCGCGCTCGGAGCGCTCGTCCCCCCGGCGCTCATGACGGGTGGCGGACGCGAGGCGCTGGAGAACCTCGTCATCGCGTTCGATGCCGTCACCGTCACCTTCGGCCTCACTCAATTCACGAAGCACGTCGCCGCGCGCGCCCGACCTGCCGAGGTTCACGGCGTCTACCCCGCCACCGAGTACGCGAACATCGAGGCCCAACGCTTCCAATCCTTCTTCTCGGGCGATACCTCGCTCGCCTTCTCGCTCGCCTCGACGGCGACCACGATCTCGTTCCTGCGCGGCTACCCTGTCGCGCCCTACGTCCTCGGGATGGGCTCGGTCATCGCGTTCGGCACCGCGGGGCTGCGGATCGCCGCCGACATGCACTTTGCCACCGACGTCCTCACCGGGGCTGCCGTCGGTACGGCGGTGGGCTTCGGCATGCCGTACTTCATCCACGGGAGAAAACGCGTGGCCGGCGCGGGCGACCTCATGCTCATCCCTCGCGTTGGCGCGGGCGAAGCGGGGGTAAGGGTCCTCGGACGTTTCTGAGTCGCGCGTGGGGCGGCCGCTGGGCCTACTCGTAACAGCTGAATTTAAAAGCGCTTTTGTGCGCGATGCCGAAGGTCGCTCGTGACGCGCGCGCGACAACTTGGAAACCTTGCAACTACACTCCCGGGCTTACCGTGCAAGGAGTCCACGAGGCGCAAACCGACGCGCCCACCGTTGCCGGTGGTGTTGCGACGCCCGCGCTCTCGACGCAGACCCTCCGCCGCGTCTGGCGCCTGGTCTGGTCGAAGGTGCGCACGCCGGCCGGCTTGCTCGCGCTCCCCGCGCTGTCGTTCGCCTCCGTGGCCTTGGATCTCGGGCGTCGCAGCGACCGCGTGCTCGCGTTCGAGGGCGACTACCGCCTCACGTACCTCGCCGCGTTCGGCGAGAGCCTCATCGTCTGGAGCGCGCTCCTCTACGCTGCATCACGCAAGCGTGGCGTGACGCGCCACGTCTCCGCGGCGCTCTTCGTCGTGTTCGGCACCTTCGCCATCGGCGGGCAGACCTACTTCTTCCAGCAGTACGGCGCCTACCTCAACAAAGACGTCTCCATCTTCGCGGCGAACTTTCGCGAGAGCGTCGTAAACCAGCTCTTCGCCGATTTCCCGAACTACCTCCGCGCCAAGCTCCCTATCCTAGCGCTCACACTCGGGCTGATCTGGCTCGGCCGTCGCGCCCTCGGTCCGACGCGCTGGCCGTCGCTCGTCGCTGCCATCCTCGCGCCGCTGCTCCTCGTGGGGAGCTTCTTCGTTCCTACCCAGTACCGCCATATTCAGGCCTCGACGCCCGACGTGCTCTACCTGAACGCGATTGGCGGGCTTCTCCTCACGCAGTTCGGCTTCACCGAGCAGAGTAACCAGCTCCGCCCCCGCCTGCGCGAATCGATGCCCGTGCCCGCGCTCACCGTCGCGCCGGGCACTCCGAAGCGCAACGTCGTCTTCGTGATTCTCGAGAGCGTGCGCGCCGCGGCCACGTGCATCGAGCACGACCCCGAGTGCGAGCGCACTGGCGCGACGAACGCGGCGTTCCCGAACCGTTACCCGTTCATGAACATGCGCTCGATGGACTCCTGCACCGCGATTTCGCTCTCGGTGCTCTGGTCCGGACTCCACTCGACCGAGTCGCGCGAGCGCATGCACACCTGGCCGCTCATTTTCGACTACGCGAAGGCGGCCGGTTACGACACCGCGTACTGGACCAGCCAAAACATGATGTTCGGCAACGTGCGCCTCTGGGTCAAAAACCTCGGCGTGCGAAAATTCGTGAGCGCGACCGATCTCGATCCCACCTCCGACCTCGACATGGGCGCGCCCGAGGGTTTCCTCGCGGAGCGTGTGAACGCCGAGATCGGCGAGCTGCGCGAGCCGTTCCTGGCGGTGATCCAGACCTCGAACGTCCACTACCCGTACTACGTCGATCCGGACGGCCCGCAGCCGTTTCAGCCCGCGACGACCAGCAAAGCGCCGGACGAGAACACCGCGTTCTTGAACTACTACCAGAACTCCGTCTTTCAGCAGGACCAGCACGTCGCCAAGATGCTCCGCCACCTGCGCGAGACGGAAGCCGGCAAACGCACCGTCATCGTCTACACGAGCGACCACGGCGAGGCGTTCCGCGAGCACGGCCAGATGGGCCACACGTTCAGCATCTTCGAAGAAGAGACGCACGTGCCGATGTGGATCGACGCGCCGCCCGGCACCCTCACGGCGGAAGAAGAGCGAAACCTCCGCGCCAAGCGCGACGCGTACCTTTTCCACATCGATCTCGCCCCGACCATCCTTGATCTGCTCGGCGTCGGCGACGCCGACGGTATCGAGGAGTACAAGGCGCGCATGCACGGCCACAGCTTGCTGCGCCCCGCGCTCACCGAAGAGATCGTCCCCATGACGAACTGCGGCGGCGTCTGGAGCTGCGCGTTCGAGAATTGGGGCGTGATGCAGAAGAACCTGAAGCTCGAAGCGCGCTCCTGGGATCCCGGCTGGAAGTGCTACGACATCGAGGCGGATCCGGACGAGCGCATCGATCTCGGCCCCGAAGCGTGCGGCGGGCTCCTCAGCGCCGCGATGAGCACGTACGGGCGGCTGCCGGGGCAGGGCGTGCCGAAGAAGAACTGAGCCGGAAACGCGCTACGGCGTCGTCTGGCACTCGATGGCGATCGTGTAGTTCACGTAGTCCGGTGTGAGGCGCAGGCTGTGGCGCTCGGTCTGCTTGCAATCCCTCACCGTGCTCGGGTCCCCGACGCCTATGTCCGGTTCCGTGTAGCAAAAGCCCGGCACGTCGAGCGCAGGGTCGTCGACTCCCGTCTGGCAAAGCCGCAACTCGTCGCCCGAGAACTGGAGCAATTCGCAGAAGCAGAGCTTGTCGCAGCACGCGTCCGAGCAATACCCGGTGTCCGAAAAATACTGGCGCACGTTCGCGGTGTCGATGCTCCCAATCGGGCGGTAGTTCGGCAGATCGCACCCGCAGCCCCCCGTTTCCTCCGCAACGGCGACGAACAGGCGACACGGAATCTTGCCGAAGTCTGGGCTCGACTCATCCGTGACCGGATCGAACGAACGCCGAGTGCAGCTCAAAGTCGCTGCCGCACTCGTCTGGGCCGGACAGCTCCCGCCTTCCGGCTCGACGGGCGTCGAGCCACAGCC
>DASUGE010000510.1:0-2392 GCA_036274215.1 Polyangiaceae bacterium
GCTCCCCGTGCTCCAGAGCTCGAGCGACGACTTCAGGTATTCCTGGAGTGGGGTGCGGACCCGTTCGAGCACGTCTCGCTCGTCCTCCCCGACGTATGTGTGCAGCATCAGCGTGACGTGGCCGGCGCGCGGGTCGAATCCGTGCCGGGCGCGGGCCTCGCGATAGAGGCGCACGCGCCGTTCGAGGTCTTCCGGGGACTGGAGGAGCAGCGCCGTGAGGACGTTCACGCCGAGGCGCCCGGCTTCCAGGAACCGTTCGTCGTCGCGCGTGCAAGTGAGCCAGACCGGAAGGTCCGGTTGAACGGGGCGAGGGAAGCTGCGGAGCTCGACCATCTTTCCGAGACCGTTCGGCAAGAGGATCGCCTCTCCACGCCAGAGCCGCCGCACGAGCTCGAGCTTCTCCGGCAGGCTTTCGCCGCGGCGCTCGAACTCGCCCGGGGCGAGCGCGAAGTCGTTCGGTCCCCAGCCGCGCACGAAGGAGAGATCCACGCGACCGCCGGACAGGTTGTCCACGACCGCCCATTCCTCGGCTACGCGTAGAGGATGGTGCAGCGGAAGAACGACGCTGCCGGCGCGGAGCCGAATGCGCGACGTGACCGCGGCGAGGTGTGACGCGAGCACGGACGGGTTCGGATAGAGCCCCCCGAACTCGTGAAAGTGACGCTCCGGGAGCCAGACGGCTCGAAGGCCGTTTTCGTCCGCGAAGCGCGCACCTTCGACGAGCAAGCGGTAGCCCTGGCCGGAGCCCTCTGCGCTGCGAGAGAAGTAGAACAGACTGAGCTCGAGACCCGACTCCGGCCGTCGCGCGAGGCCGACCGACGACACCCGCTCGGGCGCGCGGACGCCGGGCTCTTGGCTCGGAAGGAGCTCCCGGGCGGCGTGGTCCGTGCTCGGAGCGGCGGGCTCCTGCGCGGTCTGGGCGGCGCTCGGTGCGGTGGGCGAGCGGCCGAGCATCGGGCGAAGCTCCGTTGCCAGCCCCGCAAGGCTCACGTCCTCCATGAAGCGCGTGATGGGAATCGTGGCGCCGAGCTCGTCTTCCACGGCGGCTTGCAGGTTCAGGGCGACCAGAGAATCGAGACCGAGCTCGCTCAGGCGGCGCCCGCGATCGACCGCCTCGACCGGGATCTCGGCGGCTTCGGCCACCTTGTGCGCCAAGAATTCCGTCAAGAGGGCGACGGCTGTCGCCGCGTCCGAAGCCTCCAAGCGTGCGATGAGGTCGAGACGCAGGGTGGACTTCTTCTGCTGCTCGTCGAGCTCGGCGTGGAGCCGAGCGAGGAGCGGCGGCGCGTCCTTGCGCGCCTTGAAGTAGCGACCCCAGTCCAGCGAAAACACCGCGACCTGCCGGCGCGGGGAGCGCAAGATCTGCTCGTTCAGCTCGACGGCAACCGTGGGCCGGAGGGGCTCGAAGCCGACCTTCGCCATCGTGCCTCGGGCGCGCTCGGATTGCTCGGCCGCCATCCCGACTTCGGCCCAGGGGCCCCACCAGACGCTCGTGGTCCCGGGTCCGCGATACGCCGCGTACGCATCGAGGAACGCGTTGGCAGCGGCGTAGTTTCCCTGCGCCGGCGAGCCGAGCAACGCCGCGGCCGACGAGAAGAGCAGCATGAAATCCAAGGGCTGCGAGCGCGTCGCGCGTTCGAGGGCGAGCGTCCCATGGACCTTCGACGACAAGGCTCGGTTGAAACGTTCCGGGGTCTGTTCCTCGAGCTTCGCGTCGTCGAGCACGCCCGCGGCGTGGACGATGCCGCGAATCGGGAGCGAGACCCCGGCGAGCACGCGCTCGAGCTCCGGAGCGTCGGCAACGTCGGCCCGTAGCGGTGTGACCTCCGCTCCGAGACGCTCGAGCGACTCAATCGCCACGCGGGCGGCGGCGCTCGGGTGGCGTCGCCCGAGCAAGAGCAAGTGGCGTGCCCCACGGCTGAGGAGCCAGCGCGCCATCCGCAGCCCAAGTCCGCCGGTTCCGCCCGTGACGAGATACGCGGCGTCGGGGTCGAGCTTTCGCGTATCGGTGACCGTCTGCTCGAGTGTTCGGACGAGCCGCGGCACGTACGTCGCCGCCGCGCGCACGGCGCACTCGGTTTCGCCCCCCGGGGCGAGGAGCGATGCCACGACCCGCGAAAGGTCGGCTTCCGGATCGGCGTCCACGAAACGGACGTCGGCGGTAGGTTTTTCGGCCGCGAACGCCTTCAGCAGGCCCCGCATGGTGGCGTGAACGGGCGCCGTGCCCGCTCGGAGCTCGGGCGCATCGGGCATGGTGTCGCGGGCGACCACGCGGAGCAAAAGCTCGCCGGCGCGCCCGAGCTTCAGCACGGCCCGGAGCAGCGCGAGCAATCCGAGAGCGCCCTCTTCCTGGGCGGCAACGGCGTCGATGCCGGCGTCCTGGGGCGCCGCG
>DASUGE010000511.1:0-4086 GCA_036274215.1 Polyangiaceae bacterium
GGTTACCGAAATTCGGCTTCCCGAGCCCGAGCGCGACGCAGGAGTCTACGGGGCGGTGGTCTTGCTCGGCGCTCGTCACGGTGTGCGGGAGGTAGACCATCGACGAGCCCAGGAAGCACTTTCCCTGCGCGTTGTTGCAGAAATGTGAGTCGATGGCGTCGAGGTTCGGCGTTTCGCCCCGGCCGAGGTCGAAGAGCGCCGCCGGTGAGTTGCCCGGCTCCCCCCCGACGAGCAGGAGCGAACGCCCATCCAGCTTGCCGGACGCGAGGATGACCCCGAAGCCCGTGTTCATGTTCTCGGGCCGCTCGAGCCGAACCACCGGCGTGTCCTCGGTCACGTCGCCGAAGCGACTCCACGAGCAGCCGCTGGCGGCGAGGACCAAGAGCGCCGTGGCGCTCGGCCCCAGGCGCGGCAGCGGGAGGAACGCCATCGTCAGAACCTCGCCCCGAGACCGATGCCCGTGCCTTCGGGCGCGCCGCCGACGTGAAGGCGCACGGGCGACCGCTGCGCGCGGCGCTCGGGAGCGGCGCGCGGACGCAGCGGGGCGCGCGCCGTCGGTCGCGCCTTGAGCGGATCGTCGAACTCCGCGGGCTCGTCGAGCTGCGTCGACGACGGCGGCAGCGGATCCTTGATGAAGTTGTAGGTCGCGAGCCCGAGCAGCACCGCGCCACCCGCGAAGGCCACGTCCGCGCCGACGGCAAGCCAAGTCCCCGCGCTCTTGCGCGAGTCGTTCTCCTCGAGCGTCCCGGCCTGGCGATCGGCTTGCATCTCGTCGTGGATGTGATTGGAGACGGTCCCGGCCGCGACGCCGCCGCCGATCAGCACGACGCCGCACACGGCTTCCATCCAGGCGCCGCCGCGCGGGTACTTCTGGATCATGGTCGCGTGCACGGGCAGCACCTGGCCCGGCGGCACCTCGATCGTGCCTTCGAAGTCCTTGCGATCGATGCTCGTGACGGCAATCCTGTGCGCGCCCGCTCGCGCCTGGAACTCGAGCGGGGCGGAGCCCATGCGCCAATCGCCCTTGGGCTCGCCGTCGAGCGAGACGCTCACGTCCGTGTTCGAGTGGAAACGCACGATGCCGTAATCGACGCGCGACATCGTCACGGTGATCTCGCGTTGCTCGCCGTGGCTCACCTGCACGTTGCTCGTGAAGGGCTTGAAGCCGGGCGCTTCGATCAGCACCTCGTGCGCACCCGCGGGCACGAGCTCGCCGTGCGGCGTAGCGCCCCACTCGGGCCGCTTCTTTTCCTTGTCGTCGAGGTAGAGGTGAGCGCCCTCGACGTTGGCCGCCACGCGCAGGAACGCCATGAATTCGCCCTGCGAGAGGTTCGCCTTGAACTGATGGACGTGACCGGGCTGAACGTCGATGTCGGTCTGGCTCAGATTGAAGTCGCGAAACTTCTCGACGACGACGTGATAGCGGCCGACGGCGAGCGTGAAGCTCGACGGCGACGGCGTGGAGGCGACCTCCGTCCAACCGGCGTTCGCGGAGCCCGGCACGAAGGCGGCCGCCGACGGGCTCGTGCGCTGGTACAGCTTGAGGGGCGCGCCGGGCGGATCCGTCTCCACCACCACGAGGGACTTCATCGCCTGCTCGTCGTCGGGGCCGAGCGCTGGCGGAGGGCCCGCGTCGGGGACGCCGCCGTCCGCCGCGTCGGGGGCAGCGCCGTCGAGCGCGCCCCCGACGGCCGCTGCCGCAGCCGCCGCTTCGAGCGCCTGAATGCGATCGAGGACGCGCGATGCGTCGGGCGCGCTCGCATCGACGCGCAGGTACTCGCGGAACTTTTCGAGCGCGCGGTCGTACAGCGAAAGCTTCTGGTAGCAGACGCCGGCATTGAAGAGGAATGCCGAGTACGGATAGCTCGCGTAGCCGTCCTCGAAGGCCTGCGCCGCCGCCTGGTAGTTTTTCGCGACGTACAGGCTTTGCCCCTGGTCCATCCGCTGCCGAATGGCTTCCATACGCTGGGCGTTCGAGCCCGCGCCTTGCGCCGGTGCTACGCCCGCAACGCCGGCGATGGACGGTGCCACGAGCGCGAGCAGGAGGACCCACACTCGTCGCCCGAAAAGGATCCGGGGTCGCATCGTCGCGCTATGACATCAGCGCGAATCGCGCCTCGGCACAAGGGGCGCCATCGCTCCCTTGGCAGTTTCGCCCACTTCCATGCTATCTCAGGTGCAAGTGGCCCGCGCGGGCTCACAGGATTGGCTGCTCCGATGCGCTTACACTTGAGTGGGCTCTTGGCCCTCGCCGTGCTCGCCGTGAGCGGCTCTTCGTTGGCCGCGGAAGCGACACATCCGTACGTGGAGTGCACGCACGAAGCGAGCGACGCGGACCTGACGGCCGCCAAAGCAGCCTTCCAGGCGGGCAACGTCTCCTTCAACGAAGCCGACTACCCTCGCGCGATCCTGTACTGGGAAGACGCCTTCCGCCGCGATTGCACGGCCCACCCGCTGCTGCTCAACCTGGCCCGTGCCTACGAGCTCAACGGTCAGAAGCAGCAAGCCGTCATCGCGCTCGAAACCTTCCTCCAGCGCGAACCGAATACGACCGAACGCGCCCAAATCCAGCGCCGTATCGAGGTTTTGAAGAAGCAGCTCGAGACCGAGCAGGCCGCCGTGCCGGTCGCGGCCCCGCCGCCCGCCACGACCGCACCGGCTCAGCAAGAACCCCCTCCCCCGCCGAAGCAGGAGACCCTCAAGGATCACCCGAAGTCGAACAAGGTGATCCCGCTGGTCGTCGCGGGCACCGGCGCGGCCATCTTCGTCGTCGGCGGCCTCATCTATCTCAACGGCGCCAGCGACGTGAAGAAGTACGAGGGCGAGGACCAGTGCGGCGAGAGCCACAAGCAGTGCCCACCCGGCGTCGACGACGCTGCGAACAAGGCCGCCAAGAAAGAGACGACCGGCGGCGTGATCGCGCTCGTCGGCCTCCCGGTGCTCGCCGGTGGCCTGATCTGGTACTTCGTCGCGAGCTCGTCCCCGAAGAGCGCCGTGGTGACGCCCGCGGTCGGCCCCGGCTACGCGGGGCTCGCGCTCAACGGCGCGTTCTAGTCGCGTTCGTTTTCGGGGCCGCGTTTGCTCGCGTGGGTTTTCGGAGCCCTGCCCCAAAAACGGTGTGTCGGCTTGCCTACTTCGTGGGAGCGGCGGGCTTGCCCTTCGGCGGAGCGGCCGGGGGCGGCATGGTCTCGACGGGCTCCGCAGGGAGCGCCGCCGCGTCGTCCGCCGGCGCCTTCACGGACGTGCCGAGCTCGCCGGGCAGCGTCGTCGCCGCGCGGCTGTAGTGCACGTTGACCGGCAGCGGCTCGAGGGGCGGCGGCGTCTCGCTCGAGGATCCGCCGCAGCTCGCGAGCGCTGCGAGCGCGGTGAGGCCGAGCGCCCGTGCGGCGTGCGCGAGCAGGCGAAGCCTCTGTGCGGCGAGCGATTGCACGGCCGGACGGATAGCATGAATCGAAAGTCGTGTACGCTACGCCCCATGATCGGCTGGCTGCGCGGCCGCGTCCTCGCCGAGGAGCCGAGCGGCGCGCTCGTCCTCGACGTGAATGGCGTCGGCTACGACGTGAACGCCCCGCTTGGGACGCTCGGCCGGGCGCGCGCGTCGGAGGGCGCGATCGAGCTCTTCGTGCACACCCACGTGCGCGAGGACGCCCTCGACCTGTTCGGCTTCGCCACGGAGACCGATCGGCAGGCGTTTCGTCTCCTGCTCAGCATTCCCAACGTGGGCCCGAAGACCGCGCTCGGCGTCATGAGCGCCCTCACGGTGAGCGAGCTCGCGCGGGCGGTCGGCTCGGGCGACGTCAAGCGGCTCTCCAAGGTGCCGGGCATCGGCAAGAAGACGGCCGAGCGCCTCGTGCTCGAGCTCAAAGACAAGCTCCCCGCGGTCGGGGGCGACGAGCTGCCGGTCGTTTCGGGCACGCCCGCGTCCGACGCCAAGGAGCGCTTGCTGAGCGCACTCACCAACATGGGTTACCGCGCCGCGGAAGCAGAGCGCGCCGTAGCCGGCCTCGGCGCCAAAGTCGAGGGAGCACCGATCAGCGAGCTCTTGAAGGAAGCGCTGGCGCATCTCGGCTGACCGTCCGCACGGCC
>DASUGE010000512.1:0-10176 GCA_036274215.1 Polyangiaceae bacterium
GACGAGGCGGACGCGCTCCGTCGGTGTGCGGGTTTCGACGTCGACGGGATCGGCCGCGAGGAGAAACTCGCGGAAACGGCGGGGAATGCGGAGCTTTTGTTTCAGCGCGTCGACGCGCGCCGGGTCCGCCTTGCCGAATTGGGCCGGCAGCACGCGCTCGGCAAAAGAGGCCTTCAGGGCTTGTAACGATTCGGCGAGATCGCTGTCCACGTCGCTCGAACCTTCAGCTGGCTTTCCCGGCCGTGGGGCAGGTAACCCGCAAAAGAATCAGCTCACCTTCATACTGCCCCCACCAGCAGACGCAAGCCCTGGCGCGCGGGCCGGACGACAGCGGCTGCGGGCGCCCCTTAAAAACCGCCTCCCCGTGTGGCTTCACTTCGGCAGGTCGACGACCACGATGCCGGTAAACGCGCCCGCATCGGTGAGCAGAAATTTCGCGCCGCTGCCGTCGAAGCTCGCGCGGCCCACATCGCCGACCGCGTCCGTGTAGTAGACGAGGCCGCGCGGGTGGTCGAGGAAGACGCCGATGGCCTGGTCGACCTTCTTCACGATGGTCTGCTTGTCGGTGCGGGTGCTTGCGGTCGCCCCGCTCGGGAGCTCGAGCGGGCCGCGGTTGATGGTGTCGTCGCCGCGATTGGCCCAGTAAACGAGCCCCGCGCCGAGATCGAGGTCGATGTCGCAGGTGGCCGCCTCGCCGTCGAAGAGGATCTCTACGTCGCTTCGGTCTTCCGGCATGTCGCCCGCCGGCATGGCGAGGTGCGCTCGCCGGATCGAGCCTTCGTGCCCGTTGTCGCTGCCCTTTTGGCTCCAGTAGAAGTAGCCGCCGGCCGTGTCGACGGCGATGCCGACGCACCAGCGCGAGCTGTCTTTTCGATCGCTCGCCGTCGAGCCCGATTGATAGAGCACCTCGATCTGGCTGCCGTCGACGTTCGAGCGCATGACGCGCATGCCCTCGCGATCGGACCAGTAGAGCTTGCCTTGCTCGGGCACGAGCTCGAGCTGCTTCGGCGTGTAGGTGCCGCCCTTCGGGACGATGGTCGTCACTTTCGAGCCGTCGAGATTCGACCGCATGATCGAGCCGTCGTCGTCGGCCGGCGCGCCCATGTCGGTCCAGTAGATGAAGCCGGCAGAGACATCGACCGCGATGCCGTCGGAGCCTTGGCCCGCCGACGGCACGATCGTCTTCACCGCGAAGCTCGTCGCGTCCGACGAGAGCACTTTGCCGCCGACATCGAGCCAAAAAACGGTCGGCGTGCCTTCTTCCGTCGTCGTTCCGCCGGTGCCGGCGGGTGAGGTGCCGACGCCACCTTCGCCGCCCGGCGCGGACGTGCCGCCGGTCGCGGCGTTGCCGTCGCCGCTCGTGCCGCCTGTAGTCGTGGCTCCGCCATTGCTCTGGCCGCCCGTTGCGTTGGACGTGCCGCCGTTGCCGTTGTTGGCGCTACCGGCCTTCCCCTGCTGGCGACCGCCGGAGCCGCCACTTGCTCCGGTGCCGTTGCTGCGCCCAGCCGTTCCGGAGCCACTCGTCGCGCCGCCGCCGGACGAGCTGCTCGAGCCCGACGTCCCTGCGCTACTGCCGCCCGCGCCGCCGGTCGCGCCGTGCACCGGCGCCGGATCGTCGTTCGACGAGCACGCGAGCGCGCCTGACGCGAGCGCTAGGAGCAGGTAACGAGCCGAGCTCCACATGAGAGGCCCTGAACCCATTGGGTAGCGCCTCGACGCAAATCGGTCGACCCGATCGGTCTGCAAAGATGCTTCACGCGGTCGATTTCGCGTGTCAGAACCAGCGACGACGGAAAAGTAACGGTGAGACTATCTAGAACGCGTAGCGCAGATTCGCGCTCGCGAGCACGGCGAGCGGTGCTTCTCCGCCGCGCGCGCGTGTGAGGCCCTGGCCGTAGCTGCGAAGCCCGCCGTGCACGCCGAGCGCGAGGTGCGGGTTCACCTGGTACCACTCGAGCCCGACCCGGCCGTCGAGGTAGAGGTTCGGCTCGTCGGCGTCGGGGAATCCGTAGATCGAGAGCACGTTTTGTTCGGAGACCGCCGCAAGGCCGAGACTCCCTTGCGCGAACACGGCGAGGATGCGGCCGACCGGCAGCGTGAAGCGTGCTCCGCCGCCCGCGGCGAAGTGGAAGTACGAGCGCGGCGGCGGCGGCTGGCTCGCGTAGGACGTGTTGGCGAAGGCGATGTCCGCTTCGATGAACGGCATCAACCAAGTGAGAAACTCGTAGCCGAAGCGCAGCTCGAAATCGGGCGCCGTCGGCGTGATGTGCGCGAGCGCGCCGACCTGCGTCACGAATCCGACGCCGCTCTCGAGCACGAAGCCGTGACGTCGCGGAGCGGGAAGCGGTTGCTCGTCGGCCGGCGTGCCGCCCTTGTCCGCCGGAGTCGCACCGGGCTCCGCCTCGAGCCAGCTCTCGATCTCGCCCGTGGTGATCTGGCGCTCCTTGCTCTCCTCCGCCGCCCCCGCACGCCCCGCGTGACAGAGGACCGCCGCGAGCCCGACGACGCCGACCAGCCGCACCGCGCGCATCGGCTCCAGCCTACCACCCATCCATGACGACACGACATGCCCGTCGAACCGAGGTGGGAAGGGGGGCTTTAAACCCTTGCCCCGTCACTGGACATCGCGGCGTAGAGTCGTGATCGAGGCTTTGCGCGTCTCGTTCGCGCTGGTTCGAGACGCGGCCGCGATGCGGTAGCTCTCAGTCTTCTTTGCGCTTCTTCTTCGCCTTCGCGCCTTTGGCGAGCGCAGGCACGACCGGCGGCGGAGGTGCCTCACGGGCCGCCTTCGGCTCCGGCGGCTCCGAATCGCCTGACTCTTCGCGAGACTCTTCGCGAGGCTCCGCCTTCGGCGCGGGAGCTGCGGGACGTGCCGGGAACGCGATCGGTCGCGCCCCGCCCGTGGCCGGACGACGCGCCGTGCCGAGCGCCGGTTCGCCGTCGGTGCGGACGAGGCCCTTCACGAGGGCGCCCGTCGCGACGCCGATGCGTGGCGCCGTCAGATCGCCGACCACGCGGGCTCCGCGCTCGAGCAGCACGGCTTCGCTGCCGCGCACGTCGCCTTGGACGGCGCCGGAGCAGGTGATGTGCGAGCCTGTGACGCTGCCGCGCACGGCGCCGTCCTCGCCAATCACGAGCTCGCCGCTCACGGACACGTCGCCTTCGACGCGGCCGAGGATCTCCAAGCTGCCGCTGCCGCGCACGTTGCCGCGCACGACCGTGCCTCGACCGATGACGGAGCCGTTCATGCGCTGCTCCGTCACACGTCCATGTCGACGTTGCCCTTGAACGAGGCTCCGTCGGCAATCGTCAAACGCGCGGCCTTCACGTCGCCGATCAGGCGGCCGCCGGCCTGCAGGTCCACGCGCTCGGCGGCCGTCACGTCGCCGGTCACTTGGCCCGCGATGGTGAGGCTCTGCGCGCTCACGTCCGCTTCGATCACGGCCGAGCTGCCGACCGAGACCGCGTCGGTCGTCGTGAGCTTGCCGCGCAGGTTGCCCTGCACGACCACTTCTTCTTCGCTCGAGAGGTCGCCCTCGATGCTGAGCCCTTCACCAATCACCGTGCCTGCCATAACGTCCTCTTCCGGTTGATGCGCGCGGGTTACCTGCGCCGCGGCGCTCCGAGATCGAGCTCCACCTGCGTGTCGAGGCGCACCGAGACGCGCGACCCGGGCTCGATCGAAATTTCACTGCCGCGGAGCTCGCCGCGCACCACGGCGCCCGAGCGCACGGCGATGGGGCCGCGCGTCACCGCGTCGCCGAGCAGGGAGCCCGCGATCTCGAGGCTTTCCGCGTGGACGCTGCCCTCGACGCTCGCCCCTTCGACGATTTCGGCGGTGCCGCTGACGCTGACGTCGCCCTTGACGCCGCCTTCCACACGGAGGGCACCCTCACCGCTGATCCTCCCGGTGATTCGGGTCGACGGTCCGAGCACGCTGCCTTCGGAACTGTGCCTCATCATGGCGACTCGGCGGGCGACGCTAGCATCAGCGGCCAGAAAGCCCCAGCCAAAAAAAAGGCCGGCCGCGCCCGCACGATACGCTCACAAATCACGCGGTGGGGCGAGCGCGGCGAGGATCTCCTCGGCGCGCGGTACCGACCGGAAGAGTCCGACCGCGTACCAGCGCCGCTCTTCCTCCGGAGTGAGGTCACCCGGCCGCCCGTCGAGCGCGGCAGCGAGCAGCACCGCGGCGGCGACGCTCAGGTTCAGGCTCTCGACGTAGCCGCGCATGGGGATCCGTACGCTGTCGTCGGCGGCGCGGGTCAACGCTTCGCTGATGCCGTCGTGCTCGTTGCCGAGCACCAGGCACAGCCGCTCGATCGAGCGGAGTGACGACGGCGTGAGCGAGCCTTGCGGATGCGTCGCCACGAGTCGAAACGAGCGCTTTCGGAGCGACGCCACCGCTTCCTCGGTCGTCCTGTGCTGCACGACGTCGACCCAGCGCTCGGTGCCCTGCGCCACGCGATGCCCCACCAGAAACCCCTCCTCCCGCAGCACGACGTTCACTTCGGGCACGCCGAACGCATCGGCCGAGCGCACGACGGCCGCGCCGTTGTGCGGGTCGCGCGGCATGTCCATCAGCACCGTGACGCTGCCGACGCGCGCCCGCGTCACCTCGAGCATGCGCGCGCGGCGACGCTCCTCGGAGAGCGGCTCGAGCACCTGGATGGCGGCGTCCGGGTTCCATCCTGGCGGTAGGCTCGGCCGTCCCGGCGTGAGTAACGGCGCATTAAGCGGGGGTTGCTTCATAGGGGAGCGGCATTATCTTGTGTAGCTACTGGAGACGCTGATGGCATCCGAAAAGATCCACCTGTTCAACGACCTCAACTTCGAATCCGAGGTGCTCGGGTCGCAGGTTCCCGTGTTGGTCGACTTCACTGCAACGTGGTGCGGCCCTTGTAAGGCCCTCGCACCGATCGTCGATCAGATTGCCACCGAACTCGACGGCAAGGTCAAGGTCGGCAAGCTCGACGTCGACGACTCGCCGCTCACGGCAGGCAAGTACGGTGTCCGCGGCGTTCCGACGGTGATGGTGTTCAAGAACGGCCAGCGCTCCGCGCAACACGTCGGTCTCACCACCAAGCAGAAGCTCCTCGCCCTCGTCGAGGCGTGACGTCGGCGCTCGGCCGTCACCCGATGCTCCTCGCGCGCGGGTGCCCGGCCGCTCTGCTCGCCGCGCTCCTCGCGGGTTGCTCGGGGGCCCGTCCCGTAGAGCGGCTGCCTGCTCGCTCGGCGGGACCCTCGGTTCCCGCGGGCGGCTCCGTGGCTTTTCGCTACCACCCGCGCGGGGCGGCGCCGATGCTCGCGAGCGTCGAGCTCGAGGACGGCCGGGTGCTGTTCGCCGGCAAGCGCGGTGAGCGCTGGCTCTACGATCCACGGACCAAGGGCCTCGAAGCCGCCCTCCCTGCGGGCGAAGAGCTGCTCGCGATCGCTCGCGACGCCGAGCGTGGCCTCTGGTTCGTGGGCAAGAGCGGCACGAGCTACGGCGCCCGCACGCCGCTCGGCCCGTTCGTCGAGGTGAACGTACCGCTCTCGCCCCTCGCGCGCGTGTCGGCATCGGGACGCGTGTTGCTCGGCGTCGGTCGCGACCAGCGGCTGACTCGGAGCGGCGACGACGGGCGCACGTGGAGCCCCGTCGGTCCGGAAGCGACCGCGTTCGTCGACGTGGCGATCGACGCGCGGGGCCGCGCGCTCGCGCTCGCGACGCCCGAGGCGCTCTGGGAAAGCGACGACCTTGGCGCGCATTTTCGTCCGAGCCAGGCGCCGCCGAGCGGCGTGCTTTCGCTGACCGCGGAGCCGAGCGGCGACGGGATCCGCATCGCGAGTGTTCTCGGCTCGCTGCGTTGGGGTGCGGCGGAAGGGGCTCTGCACACGCCGCTGCCGAGCCTCGAAGAGCTGTTCCGGCGGGGCGCGACCGTGCCGCTCGGCGCCGACGCGGGCGCGCTTGCGTCGCACTCCGCCGATTTCGGCGGGCCCGGCTATGTCGAGGTGCGGTCGGTCGGGGAGGGGAAGCGCGAGTGGCAGCTCGTTTCGGGTCCGCTCGGTGGGCCGCTCGAGGCGCGCCCGCTGCCGGAGGCGAAGGGGTGCTCCTCGGTCAGCGTCGGGAGCTTCGAACGTTTCGTCACGTTCGCCTGCTTCACGGCGTCGCCCGCCCTGAGCCAGCGAGCAGAGCTCTTCGCGAGCGAAGACGGCGGGGCGAGCTTCCGCCGGATCGCGCCGGATTTTTGGGCCAAGCCGGCGCGCTTTCGGCTCGCGGTGGGCATGGGAGGCAAGCTGCTCGTCTCCGGCGCTTGTCCGCCGAGCGTCGGAGCGCAGGGGTGCGCGCCCGCGGGCGTTCTGTATCGCCGAGCAGCTCCGGAAAGCGCGGCCAAGCCGAGCCCGAAGGCCGAGCCGAAGAGCGCTCCGTCGCGCTCGAGGTCGCACACGGAAGCGGCGGCGGAGGCGCCCGGAGGGTTCGAGCTCGCGGTGGCCGCGGTGCCTGCGCTCGCCGACAACGCGCTCATCGAGCTCGCGTTCGATACGGAGGGCCAGCGCGCGTTTGCGTTGAGCGGCAGCACGAAGGGGAGCTCGCTGACGCTCTTCGTGTCGGAGGACGGGGGGCGGCACTTCGAGGGACATGATCTCGGCGACGTGACGCGCGAACAGGATCTCGAGGTCGGTCTGCCGCTCACCCCGGGTCGAGACGGCACGCTTTCGCTCGTGCTCGGCTCGCGGCGCGGCACCCCGGGGGTCGTCGTGGTCGACGCGGAAGGGCGCGTGCTCCGTGTGAGCTCGCCGCCCGAGCGCGCGCTGCTCGGCGCGGCGGGGCTCGCGATCATCGCGGTCGGAGCGGAGAGCGGCAACGTGCTCGAGTCGCTCGACGGCGGAGCGAGCTGGGAATCGCGCGGGAAGCTGCCGTTCGCGCCCTGTCCGGCCGACGCCGCCTGCGACGTTCCCATCCGCTGCTCGAGCGACGGCTGCGTCGTCGGCGACGAGCTCACGCGTGTCGGCTTCGGCGCGGGCGAAGAGGGCGCGGTGGACGCCTACGCCTCGGTCGAGCCCGGCGGTAACGGCCTCGAGCGACGCCTGCGGACGCCGCTCGCCTGCACGCTTTCACCCACGACCTGGCGCGTGCTGCCCGGCGTGCGCGAGCTGCCCGACGCCGATCAGGCGGCGATCGGCGACACGGCGTGGTTTGCCGTGGCCGACGACGCGAAGAACGGCGAGGTCCGAACCTTTCACGCCAAAGGGGGTGCGAAGCAGCGCGTCGAGAGCCTCGAGCTCTTGCCGCGCCTCGCGAAGCCCGAGCAGGTGGCGCAGCACGTGACCCTTCAGATCGAAGGCGCGGCGGCGGTGCGCTACCGCTTGCCCGTAATGGGAAGCTCGGGCGCGAAGCTCCGCGACGTCGAGATCGTGTGGGACAATTTGTTCGAAGGGCGCGTGGGTCGGGCGCGCGTGCCGGACGCCGGGCTCTACACGCCGGGTGATTTCGAGCACGGCTCGGGCGGTGTCGAGAGCGCGCGGCCCGATCTCGTGAGCATCGCGGAGCGCGGGATCTACGTGCGGTTGCATGCCCGGACGCGCAGCGACCAGCCGACGCTGTTTCTCGACGGCTCGAGCACGGTGACGCTCCCGAGCATCACGTGGCCGTCCGCGATTCCGCGCGCCGGACACGCGGAGATGGGGCACCTCGGGACCGACCACGTGGGCTTGATGTTGCTCTCCAAAGGCGGGGCGCTCGCCCGCGCGCGGCGCGAGGGGGCTGCCTGGACGTTCGACGCCGCGGGGGTCGGCCTGCCCGATCCCGAGGCGTTCGGGGTCGTTCAGGTCGTCAACATCACGTATCAAGCGGGCCAGGCGGCGTTGCACGTGGAGGAGCTCGACGAGCGCGGCCGCAGCGCGCGTGCTCGGATCTTCCCGCTGCGCGCCGCGGGCCCCGTGATTGGGCCGGCGACCGCCGTGCCGACCGAGCTCGATCTCCCGTCGCAGCCCGTGGCGTGCAGCGCCGCCGACCGCGCGAGCTCCGCGCGCCTGGTGGCCCGCGGGTATCCCGGGACGCGGCACCCCGTCGTCGTGACCGACGCGGTCGAGCCCCCGCGTGCGCTGCTCACCGGCGATGCCGTCCTGTACGGCAGCCGCGCGGCCCCGTGCGCCGCGGCGTTCGAGATCCATCCCGTTCCGGGCGGCGTGCCCGATCCAGGCGTGACGGAAGGCGGCATCGTGCTCATCGACGATCTCGAGCACGCCTGGCTCTTGCGCAAGCCACGCGACACGGGCTCCGAAGGCCCGCGCATCGAGTACCGCGGCATGAGCTGCCACTTCGATCCTGCGCTCGAGCTCCCACAGGAGATCCTCGGCGCGGCCGAAGCGCTTGCGCCGCATCGGTAGCTCTGCCAAGTAGCCCCCCGAAACGTCCCATGATCCCTCGCTATACGCCCAAGGATTTTGCCGAGCTCTGGTCCGACCGCACCCGCTACGACGTGTGGCTCGAAGTGGAGCTCTGCGCCTGTGAGGCGCTCGAGACGGCGGGCCACGTGCCGCGCGGGACGGCAGCTTCGATCCGCGCACAGAAGCTCGTGCTCGACCCTTCGGCCATCGAGCGCATCGAGCAGAAGACGCGCCACGACGTGATCGCGTTCTTGACGCACGTGGAGGAGCTGGCGGGCGATCCGGCGCGCTGGCTGCACCGCGGCATGACCTCGAGCGACGTGCTCGATACGAGCTTCGCTGTCCTGCTCGTGCGCGCGACGGACAAGCTCCTCACGCGCACCGACACGCTGATCGAGAAGCTCACGGCGCGCGCCAAGGAGCACGCGCGGACGCCGATGATCGGCCGCTCGCACGGCATCCACGCCGAGCCGACGACGTTCGGCGTGGCGCTCGCCGGTCACATGGCGGAAATCCGGCGCGGGCGCGTGCGCCTGCTGCGGGCACGCGAGGAGATTGCCGTCGGCAAGATCGCGGGCGCCGTCGGCACGTACGCGCATCTCTCGCCCGAGATCGAGGCGCAGGCGCTCGGCAAGCTTGGCCTTGCTGCGGAAACCGTGTCCACGCAGGTCGTCGCGCGCGACCGCCACGCAGCGTTTTTCTCGGCCCTCGCGCTGCTCGCCGCCGGCATCGAGCGCCTTGCGACCAACGTGCGCCACTGGCAGCGCACCGAGGTGGGCGAGGCGGAGGAGAAGTTCTCGGTCGGGCAAAAGGGCTCGAGCGCGATGCCGCACAAGCGCAATCCCGTGCTGAGCGAGAACCTGTGCGGGCTCGCGCGCGTCGTGCGCGCGGCCGTGACGCCGGCGCTCGAGAACGTCGCGCTCTGGCACGAGCGTGACATCTCGCACTCCTCCGTCGAACGCATGCTGGCGCCGGACGCGACCGCCACGCTCGCGTTCATGCTCGAGCGCGCGGCGGGGCTCGTCGAAGGGCTCGTCGTGTACGGCGAGCGGCTGGGGCAGAACCTGGCGCGCACCGGCGGACTCTTCTTCAGCGAAGCCATCATGCTCGCGCTCGTCGAGAAGGGTCTCGCGCGGCAGGCGGCGTACGAGCTCGTGCAGCGGAGCGCGATGGGCGCCTTCCGGGGCGAAGGCGAATTTCGCGCGCTGCTCGGCGCCGACGCCGACATCTCGAGCCGCCTCACGCCGAGCGAGCTCGACGCGTGCTTCGACCTCGAGCACGCCCTGCGCTACGCGGAGCTGCTCGTCGAGCGGGCGACGCGCGCGTAACGCCGCAGGATCACACCTAAAATCGACAACACGTGCCAGGGGCGCAAGCCGCTCGCTTCGTCCGCGTAGACGGGGCGCACGGGCACCTCGCGCACGCGCATGCCGTGCGCGCCGAGCAGCAGCAAGAGATCGTTCGGGTAGCCGTAGCGCGGCCAGAGCTCACCGAGCGGTAGCCGGCGCGCGGCATGTGCCGCGAGCGCCGTGTAGCCGCACTGGCTGTCGCCGAGCGCGAGGCCGCTGGCTTTCCGCGTCGCGAGCGACAAGAGCTCGCCCCCGACGCGACGCGCGAGCGGCATGCGGCGCGCTTGGGCGTGCCGGAAGCGATTGCCCTTCGCGTAGTCGGCCCCCGCGAGGACCGCGCGCACGAGCGGCTCGAGATCGTCGGGGTGCATCTGATCGTCGCCCGCCATGACGGCGAGCACGTCGTGGCCGTCGGCGAGCGCCTGCCGGTAGCCGGTCACGATCGCGGCGCCGACCC
>DASUGE010000513.1:0-10218 GCA_036274215.1 Polyangiaceae bacterium
CGCTGGCTCGACGGCACGACCGAGCCGCGGCTCCCCGATCTCCTCCACTTCATCGAGGTCACGACCCAGCGCCTCGCCGACTTCCTCGCCGCGTTCGTCGACCCGCGCACGCTGCCTTCGTTCCGGGAGAGCTACCTCGACCTCGAGCGGCAACGGCACATCGCGTACGCGATGCCCTGGGCGCACGCCGTGCTGCGCGCGCTCGAGCTCGACGCCTACCGCCGGCTCGCTGCGCACGAGCCAGGCTTCATCGCCCATCAAATCGGCATCGATGCCGAGCTCGAGGACGCATGCCTCAAAGCGCTCGCGGCCGCCGGCCAGATCGTCCGGCGCGCGGGCAAATGGCGCGTACGCCGCGTGCTGGCCGTCGATACACGGGACAATCCCGAGGGAAATGTGATTTTGAAGCGCCACTGGGCGGAGGTCGCGCTCGAGCGCATCGGCCCCGCCGCCCTCGAAACCGGGGCCCTTTTCTCCTACAATCTGTTCGCGATTTCGGACGAGGGGCTCGAGCAAATTCGCGCAGCTCATCTGCAGTACTTCGAGCGACTGCGGTCGATCGTCGCAGAGTGCCGGAACCCGACCCGCCTCGCGCTGGCGAATGTGCAGCTTTTGACGCTGGGCGGTTGAAGCCATTGTCGCGCGCTTTCACCGTGGGCGTGGCTCGTGCCGTCGCGGCCGCGCCCCCGTGGGGTGATGCCGCCGCCCGTCCGTGCGCATTTTTCTTACGTTTGATTGATAGAATCCGGAGGCTCGCGCAACGAAGAGGGGAGGTTGGTAGGGCTCATGCTGTACTCGCGACTGGCGGTGGGGTTCGTTTTGGCCGCTACGTGCGTGCTGGTTCAGTGCACCGACGGCGATGACGAGCCTGCCGCCGCCGGAGGGGCGAGCGGCGCCGGAAAGGGTGGCGGATCCGCGGCGGCCGCCAACCGCAGTGGAAAGTCTGGTGGCGGCAAGGCGGGCTCGGGCGGCGCCAGTCGTACGGACGGCGGGAGCGGCGGCGCCGCGCGCGGTGGCACGGGCGGTAGTGCAACGGGAGGGACCGGTGACACGGCTGGCTCGGGTGAGAGCGGTGCCGGAAACGCGAATCACGGCGGAGCTGGCAACGGAAGCGCGGCTGAAGGCGGCGCGGGTGCCGACGACGGTGGCGCGGGTAGCCCTGCAGCGGGTGAAGCGGGTGCGGGCTTTGGCGGAGTGAGCGCGGAGGGAGGCACCGGCGCGGTGACGAGCTCCGGGGGCTCGGGCGCGGTGAGTGGCGCAGGCGGTACGATTGCGGGCGGCGGACAGGGCGGTACGGCGGGCGGCAGCGGTAGCTCGGGCAGCGGCGGAACGACCGCGCAATGCAGCGAAGCTTGCAAGAGCACCCTCGGGGAATCGTGCGAGAGCTCGTGCGATTGTTGCTGTCGGCAAGACGACCAGTCGACGTGGGGGACTTGTCAGGTGACCTATCCGGCGTTCCTCGCCTGCAAGAGTGACGGTCTCTGTCACCGCACGAACTGTGGAAAGAACCGCGCGGGCGGGGCGGATTTCTGCGCGGACTCGAGCGACTGCTGTGGACCCTGGGCTTGCAGTCCATCCACCAAGAGGTGCTGCTCGCCGGAAGGGGAGTCATGCACCAACGGAAAGAGCTGCTGCGACGGTCTGGCGTGCCTGACCGGCGGGCTCTCGCTCGTGTGCGGGCAATGCAGGGGACTGCAGGGGAGGTGCTTCCAATCCGCTGAGTGCTGCGGCGGCCTCGTGTGCAACGGAGTCGCCTGCACCTTGCCCGCCGGCGGACCGTGCTCCAGCAATTTGGACTGTCTGTCGGGTACCTGTAGCGGGGGAACCTGCCACTAGGGCCCCCGTCGCCGTCTATCCGTCCGCCGCGAGCTCCGCTTCGAGCGCTTCCCACTCCGCCATCAGCTCTTCGATGCGCGGACCGAGCGCCCGCTCTTCGGCCTCGAGTGCCGCGACGGTTTCGCGCGGGGTGCGTTCGAAGAAGCCCGGCTCGCAGAAACCAGCACTGATTTCAGCCTTTCGGGCCTCGGCAGCGGCGATCGCCTCGAGCGCGCGGTCACGGAGCCCGGGGAGCTGTTTCCGGCGGTTGGCTCGGCGCTTGTTCTCCTCCCAGGTCGGTTCCCGCGCGACGCTGGCGGCGGCGGCCGCGCGTTCCTGCTTGGCGCGGAGCACGACGGCGTCGGCGCTCAGGTGATCGTCTCCCGCCCGCGCGAGGTAGTCGGCGTAGGTGCCTGGAAAATCGCTGATGCCGCCGGGTTGCACCTCGACCACGCGTGTGGCGAGCGCGGAGACGAACGCGCGATCGTGCGAAACGAAGAGCAGCGTGCCGTCGAACGCGAGCAGGCCTTTGACGAGCGCGTGGATCGCCTCGAGATCGAGGTGGTTCGTGGGCTCGTCCAGCACGAGGACGTTCGGGCGCTGCACCATGATGCGACAGAACACCAGGCGCGCCGCCTCGCCGCCCGAGAGCGCTGACACGGGCTTGTGGACGTCGTCCCCCGAGAACAGCACGCGCCCGAGGTGCCCGCGCACGACGCTGGGACCCTCGAGCGGCAAGGCTTCGTCGATGAGCTGGAGCGGGGTCGCGTCGGGACGCTCGAGCACGTCGTGATGGTCCTGCGCGAAGTATCCGACGTGCGTCTCGTAGCCCCAGGCGACCCGCCCTGCGTCCGCCGCGAGGTTCTGGGTGGCGATCTTGAGCAACGTAGACTTGCCGAGGCCGTTCGGGCCGATGATCGCGACGCGTTCGCCGCGCCGCACGGTGAGCGACACCTGGCGCAAAACCGACTTTTCGCCGTACGACTTCGAGATGCCGGAGAGCTCCAGCACGTCGCGCCCGCTCGGACGCTGCGGCGTGAACGAAAACGACGGCGTCCGCCGGTTCGTTTGCGCGAGCTCCTCCACCTCGATGCGCTCGAGCTGCTTCAAGCGGCTCTGCGCCTGGCGGGCCTTGGTCGCCTTGGCTCCGAAGCGCTCCACCCACGCGCGCTTCTCGGCGATGGTCGCCTCCGCGCGCTCCACCTCCGCTTCCTTGCGAGCGCGTACCTCCGCCTTCTCGCGCGCGAACGCCTGATAGTTGCCGGTGTAGAGGGTGACCGTGCCGTAGTCGACGTCGAGGATGTGCGTCGCGACCTGGTTCAGGAACTGCTCGTCGTGGGAAATCACGACGGCCGTGCCGCGGTAGCTCGCGAGGAACTGCTCGAGCCAGCGGATCGAGAGGATGTCGAGGTGGTTCGTGGGCTCGTCGAGCAACACGACGTCGGGCCCGCCGATGAGCACCTGAGCGAGCAGCACGCGCAGCTTGAAGCCCCCCGAGAGGGTCGCTAGCGGCTGTCGGTGTTGACCGACCGGGATGCCGAGCCCTTCGAGAATGGCGCTCGCCCGCGCTTCCAGCGTGTAGCCGTCGTGCGCGGCGATGCGATCCTCGAGCTCGAGGAGGAGCTCGGGGGCGGCGGCGCCCGTGCTCGTGAGTCGGGCCTGCTCGCGGCGCGCATTCGTCACCACTTCGTCGCCCGCTGTCGCGACCTCCAGGATCGGCTGCGCGTCGTCGAGGAAGCGATCTTGGCGCAGGACCCCCATGCGCACTTCCTTCGGGCGCGTGACGCTGCCGTCGCTCTCCGGCTCGTCACCGGCGAGGATCTTGAGCAGCGTCGTCTTGCCCGAGCCGTTGGCGCCGACGAGCCCGTAGCGGGCTCCGGGCACGAGCTTCAGCGACACGCCCTCGAACAGGGTGCGCGCGCCGAAGGATTTGGCCAGGTTGACGAGCCCGAGCATGAGCGGGGCGCTCTATAGCGCAAATGCTCGGGGGGAGGACTCGCCGGTCTTGCCGCCCGTGCCCGTCCCTGCGCGGTATTTCGACGCGCCGTTTGATCCATTTCGGGCTGCGGCGCAACCTAACGGAGAGGTTGGGCGCTAGGTTCTATTCGCGGGCGGCAATCGGGGTCGTACTGGCAGCTAGCGGGCCGACGCACGGCGATGCTTTTCAGCTTGAGGGCGAGGGGCGGCAGCTCTCGCCGGCTCCGGTTCCGGCACCCGCAGCACGAGCTGCACGCTGTCGCAGGGCCCTACGGGCGATGCGCTCGAGGCGTGCCGGCTCGGCCACGAGGGCGAGCTTTTCGGCTCGTGGGAGCTGCTTCACGGCGTACTCGATGCGGAGGGCGAGGCTCTGATCGCGGCAGCGTCGGGTAGCGAGTAGGACGAACGGTCCGCGGCCGCGCGTGTAGCGCGCGCCCTTGCCGGCGGTGTGCTCCGCAATGCGAGCCTGCACGTCCCGCGCGATGCCGCAGTAGAGCGTCCCATCCGCGCAGGCGAGCAGGTAGACGACGTAGCTCGGCGGACGCATCCTCGAGTATGATAATGGCTGCCTGGCTCAGCCTTGACGGGTGAGTTTCTCACGCAGGGCTTCGGCAACCACTACGGAATGGTGGTGACTCAATCGCCTGAGGACGATTTAACGCGGGGCGCCGTCACGGCAACGGGCATGGACGCAGCGCCCGCTCTCGTCTTAGCGGGGGAGCACTCCACGAGACCGTTCGAGCACCGCCGTATCGTGGATCCGTCGGCCGGGAGGCCGTTAGGGGCGCGTCGGCGCGATCCTATGATAGCGTCGCGGCACGGTCGCGGAGCGGTCGCGGAACCTGCCGGGAGGAAGCTCGTGATGCATAAGATGATCTGGGTTCGCTGGGTCGGTATGGCGTTGGCGCTCGGCGCGGCAGCGTGTGGAGCGACGCCGGCTTCCGACCAGACGGAGTCGGAGAGCGAGGCGCTGACGGCAGGTCCCCACATCCTGTTGAAGAACTGGCAGACGGGTGAGGTTCGAATCTGGCTCTTCGATGGTCCGACGTACCAGGGCTACAACTCGCTCGACGCCAGGTGCGGCCGCGACACCGGCTGCGGCTACGACTGGTTCTTGCCGGGCGTACGCAATAACCAGCTCTGGTGGTGGGGTCGCAACTCGACGGGCGAGGTTGCGACGTGGAGCTTCGACCGCAACAACCACGTAACGTTCAATCCGGCTCTGTCGTGGACGTGTAGCGCCGATTCGGGATGCGCCGACGCTGGAGCCTGGGACATCGTTGGCCCGCTCGGTCTCAAGCCAAAATCGTGCTCGGCCACGATCTGTGTGACCACGCAAGCAGTGCTCTGGCACAACCGGGTCACGGGCGAGCTCAGCCTATGGCTCTTGGCAGGGGATGGCCTGACGGTTACTGGGTCGCAGTCGTTGTCGCAAAAGTGTGCCCTCAGCACGGGCTGCGCCGACCTCTGGTACACCTATATTTTGGCAGACTTCGACGGTGACGGTAGCGACGACCTGCTTTGGCTCAACTCTGAAACCGATGAGCTTGTCGCGTGGCTGATTCAGGACACGAGCGGCAAGATCAAGGGAAAGCAAACCATTCACAACGTGCCCGCCGGCTATGGCGCCCATTACATGGCGCCGCCCACGGATCGCAACGGCGACGGCCATATCGACCTGCTCTTGGCGGGTCCAAATGGTGCGCTCGCCGACGGCTTCCTGGATGGTAAGGGCAACATCATCGGCACGCAGACCCTATCGCGCACCTGCGGTAGTAGCTGCCAACGTGACTGGAGTATGGAGGGCTACGTCTCCTACCCGGGCGGCCCGCCGCGCTGACGGTCTCCCGTTTGCTCGCGTCGCTTGGCACGAGCGCACGCCGCCGCACGGCAATGCTTTTCAGCCTTTGCCGCGCCCGGACGTACGGTGACCCCAATCCAAACTACTTCTTCGGGCGTTCGGGGCCCGTCATGTCTTCGGGGCGGACCCATCGGTCGAAGTCGTCGCTCGAGACGAGCTTGAGGGCGAGGGCGGCCTCTTTGAGCGTCGTGCCTTCTTTGTGGGCTTTTTTGGCGATTTTGGCGGCGTTGTCGTAGCCGATGTGGGGGTTCAGGGCGGTCACGAGCATGAGGGATTGCTCGAGCTGCTTTTGGATGCGCGGGCGGTTGGGCTCGATGCCGATTGCGCAGTTCTTGCGGAAGGAGTCGCAGCCGTCGGCGATGAGACGCGCGCTTTGGAGGAAGTTGTGCGCGATGACGGGCTTGTACACGTTGAGCTCGAAGTTGCCGCTCGCGCCGCCGATGTTGATGGCGACGTCGTTGCCGAAGACTTGCGCGGAGAGCATCGTGAGCGCTTCGGATTGGGTGGGGTTGACTTTGCCGGGCATGATCGAGCTGCCGGGCTCGTTTTCGGGGATCGTGATTTCGCCGATGCCGGAGCGCGGGCCCGAGGCGAGCCAGCGGACGTCGTTGGCGATCTTCATGAGCGAAGCGGCGAGCGTCTTGAGGGCGCCGTGCGCGAACACGATGGCGTCGTGCGCGGCGAGGGACTCGAACTTGTTGGGGGCCGTGACGATGGGGTGCCCCGTGAGCTCGGCGACTTTCTTGGCGACGCGCACGGCGTACTCGGGGTGGGCGTTCAAGCCCGTGCCGACGGCGGTGCCGCCGAGGGCGAGCTCGGCGAGGTGCGGGACCGCGCTTTCGAGGTGCTTCATGCCGTGCTCGAGCTGCGCGACCCAGCCGCTGATTTCCTGGCCGAGGGTGAGGGGCGTCGCGTCCATCAGGTGGGTGCGGCCAATCTTGACGACGTCGCCGAAGGCGGCGGCTTTCTCGGCGAGCACGTCGCGTAGAGCCTTGACGGCGGGGAGGACGCGCGTGCGGACGGCGTCGGTGCAGGCGAGGGCCATCGCGGCGGGGAAGACGTCGTTGGACGATTGGCCGCGGTTGACGTGGTCGTTCGGGTGGACGAGGCGCTCTTCGCCGCGCGGGCCGCCGAGGAGCTCGCTGGCGCGGTTGGCGACGACCTCGTTCATGTTCATGTTGCTCTGCGTGCCGCTGCCGGTCTGCCAGACGACGAGCGGGAACTCGCCGTCGTGCTTGCCCGCGATCACTTCGTCGCAAGCCTTGACGATCGCGTCGCCGAGCTTCGCGTCGAGTGTCTTGAGGTCCTGGTTGACGAGCGCGGCCGCCTTCTTGACGGTGGCGAGAGCGCGGAGCAGCGCCACGGGCATGCGCTCGCCGGAGATATCGAAGTTCTGAAGGCTCCGTTGTGTCTGAGCGCCCCACAGGCGGTCGCTCGGGACTTCGATGGGGCCAAACGTGTCTTTTTCGATGCGCGTCGCCATGGCGGGGACGTACCAGAAAATGCCGCGGATTTGACCAGACCCAGTGCCCCCGGTAGACCGAAGCGGATGGCCCACGCTCGCCCGCTCGCGGGGCCCTTCTTGGCGCTCGCCCTCTTGGGGCCCGGCTTGGCTTTGCCCGCCCGCGCGGCGGACGAGAAAAAGCCTGCCGCGCCCGCTCCGAAAAAGCCCGTCGCGGCGAAAACGGAGGCTCCGGCGCCGAAAACGGACGCGGCGGCCGCGGCGGCGCCAAAAAAGGCGCCAGCGCCGGCTCCCACGCCGGCCAAGCCCCCGACTCCGGCCAAGCCCGCGACTCCGGCCAAGCCCCCGGCAGCACCGGCCAAAGCGCCAGCTCCGGCGGCGGCGCCCAGGCCGCCCAAGGATCCGCCCGGCTCGCTCCCGCCGCTGGAGGCGCCCGACCCGCACCACAGCCAAGGAACGCGCAAGATCGAGGCGACGAAGGCTCCGACTGCCGCAGTGGCCCCGTCGCGTGAGACCCCCGAAAAGGCCGCGGCCGCGCACAAGGGTGCGCCGCCGAAGAAGCCCGCAGCGACCCTGCCGCCCGGAACGCCGCAGCGGCCGATCGATTTCGCGACGCGGCGGCAGATCGCGGGCGGCGCCACGGATGACGAGCTGAAGGCGAAGAAGGACGATCCGGAGCTCTTGAAGCTGCGTGAAGCCGAGCGCGTTCTGTTTCCGCGACCGCTACCCGGCATGTCACCGGGTTGGGCGTGGGAGCTGCCGGCGGCGCCACCGAGTGGACCGGCGCTCGATACGGGATTGCCGCCGGGGCCCGCGAGCGCGCTGTTGTCGCCGCCGCCGACCGCGAAGGAAGCGGATTGGCTGCGTGGTCTCGCGGTTCCGAACCTGCCGCTGCGTTACGACGAGCGTCTCCTCAAGTACCTGAAGTTTTTCCGCGATAGCCCGAGCGGGTCCGCCGTGGCGCGCGTGTGGGCGAAGAAGTGCGGGCGCTACGAGACGGCGGTGCGCGGGGCGCTCGCGCAAGCGGGCTTGCCGACGGATTTGGTTTGGTTGTCGCTCATCGAGAGCGGCCACAACCCGAGCATCGTGTCGCCGGCAGGCGCGGTCGGGCTCTGGCAGTTCATGCCGGAGACGGCGCGCACGTACGGGCTCACCGTCGACCGCTGGGTCGACGAGCGGCAGGATCCGGAGCGCGCGACGGAGGCGGCGGTGCGCTTCCTCGCGGATTTGTATCGCCGATTCGGGAGCTGGGACCTCGCGATGGCGGCGTACAACATGGGCCACGGTGGCCTCACGCGTGCCATCAAGAAGTTCAACACCAACGACTTTTGGGAGCTCGCGCGGCACGAAGCCGGCATCCCGTGGGAAACGACGCTGTACGTGCCGAAGATCCTGGCGACGGCCGTCGTCATGAACAACAAGCGCGCGTTCGGGCTCGACGGGATCAAGCCGGATCCGGCCGAAACGTTCGACGTGATTCAGGTTGGGCCGGGGCTCGCTCTGGCGGACGTGGCGCGCGCGGCCGGGGTCGAGCCGAGCGTCGTCGAGCAGGCGAATCCGGCGTACGTCGCGGGACGGACGCCGCCCGTGGCGAACGGGCGGGCGTCGGTGAGCTACGCGGTGCGGATGCCGCGCGGCGCGAAGCCGTTGCCGGGCCGCTTGCTCGCGCTCGAGACGGCGCGTGACGAGCTCACGACCGTGCAGGTGCGACAGGGCGACACGGTGGCGAGCATCGCGCGCGGGGCGGGAACGAGCGAGGCGACGCTTCGGAGCGTGAACCGCATCTCGAATGGCGAGTCGCTCGCGCAGGGGACGATTCTGCTCGTGCCGCGCTTCGTGCCGACGGCATCTGCGCCCATCAAGACGGCACACGACGACGATGTGGTCGTGATCGCGCGCGAGCTCACGCCTCCGGCGGATACGACGCGCGTCTTTTATCCGGTCGCGGCGGGCGACTCGCTCGAGTCGGTCGCGGGAGCGTTCGGCGTCGGGCGCTCGGACCTCCTGGCGTGGAATGCGCTCGACCCGGATGCGCGCTTGCAGGACGGGATGGTCTTGCAGATTTTTCCGAAGAAGTCCGTGGACTTACGGCGCCTGCGCCACTGGAAGGAAAGCGCGGTCAAGGTGCTCGTCGCGGGCACGCCGGCCTTCTTCGATCACTTCGAGGGCCTGAACGGCAAGCGGCGGCTCGCCGTCACCGTGAAGAAGGGGGACACGCTCGCGTCCATCGGGCGCCGCTACGACACGAGCGTGGGTTGGATGGAGCGCATCAACCGTCGCTCGCGCAACGACGAGCTCAGCGCGGGCGAGACCGTGATCGTGTACGCCGACCGCTCGCGCTACCCGCAGAAGCGGAGCGTTGCACTGCCGGCGCCGGTTCTCGCTGCCGCGGCGGCGGTCGGGGAGTCGACGCAGATCCCGACGTCAATCGACGCGCTGGCCGCAGCTGGCGCGCGACCCTCCGCCGCCACGACTGCCGAGACGGGCGACGAGCCGAAAGCTAGCGAATCAGCGACCCCATGAAAGACGTGACCGCAGTCGTGCTCGCGGCGGGCCTCGGCACGCGGATGAAGAGCCAGCTCCCCAAGGTGCTGCATCGCATCGCCGGGCGACCGCTGATCGAGTTTCCGGTACGCGCGGCGCTCGAGCTCGACGACGCGGCGGTCGTCGTGGTCACGAGCGGGCACCCGGAGATCGAGGCTTCGCTCACGAAGGCGTTCGGCTCGAGAGTCGTGACGGCCGTGCAGGATCCGCCGCGCGGAACGGGGGATGCGGCGCGCGTCGGGCTCGAGCGCGTGAAAACGGAGCGGACGCTGATTCTTTGTGGCGACACGCCGCTCGTCACGAGCGCGGAGCTCGAACGGCTGCTGGCGGAGAGTCAGGGCGCGGACCTCGCCCTGCTGAGCGCGAAGCCCGCGGAGCCTGTCGGGTACGGGCGCGTGCTGCGCGGGCCCGACGGTCACGTGCTCGAGATCCGCGAGCAGCGCGATCTGAAGACGGACGCCGAGCGCGCCGTGCGCGAGGTGAACGCGGGCATGTACACGGCGAAGACGAGCGTGCTCGTCGAGGCCGTCAAGCACCTCCGGCCGATGAACGCACAGGG
>DASUGE010000514.1:0-3534 GCA_036274215.1 Polyangiaceae bacterium
TGAAGCGGTGGCCGTGCTCCGGAGCGAACGGACCGTGCACGCGGTACCCGTAAAGCTGACCCGGTAGCGCGTCGGGCAAGTAGACGTGCCAGACGCGATTGGTGCGCTCCTTGATCGGGATGCGGATCGATTCCGTCTTCGCCGTCTCCGATTCGAACAGGCAGAGGTCGACCGCGGTCGCGTGCTCGGAGAAGAGCGCAAAGTTCACGCCCTGCCCGTCCCAAGTTGCACCGAGTGGCTGAGCCGAGCCGGGTCGCGTCCGCATCGAACGCGCGAGTCTAGCAAATGCTCCCTGAAACGGAGAAACGCGGGTGAAACGGAGCGGGCGCGACCGGGCCGGGCCTGTTCCCGGTGGCGAAACCATCGCGGGCCCGCTGGCGCTCGAGCGCCTTCTGCACCTTCGCGCGGGCGGTGCGCAGGCGGGAGCTGACGGTTCCTTCCGGGATACCGTAGAGCGTCGCGATCTCCCGCACCGAGAGCTCCTCGAGCTCCGCGTGCACGAACACGGAGCTTAGCTCCGAGCCAAAGCCGTCGAGCACCTTGTCGAGCTCGAGCTTCGCTTCGCGGAGCTCAGCGAGCTCCTCCGGGTTCGGCGCCGTCACGGCATGCTCGTCACCGGCACCGGACGGATCCTCGGGGTGGCGCCGAGCGAGACGCCGGCGAGTCGAGCACACGCGCACCGCCGTGCCGAACAGGAATGCGCGCTCGCGATGCTCGAGCACGTCATCGAGGCGGCGGGCGGCCACGACGAACACCTCCTGCGCCGCGTCGTCCGCGTCCGCTTCTCTCACGCCGAGCCGGCGCAGGCTCCGCCAAACGAAGCCATAGTGCCGCTCGAGGAGCGCGCGCACGCGCGTTTCGCGCGCCTGGGCGGGCGCGTCGGATGCATTCGGGTCGAAGACCATGCGCGCCCTAGTGCAAGGGCGAGGCCAGCTGCGCGCGCGGTCCTGGCGGCGTTCGGCGTCCGGCGTGACGATTTCTCGATCGCGCGGACGTCCGGCGGACATGTCGGGCGGCCCCTGCGCCGGGCGCCGTCGTTCCGTCGCGACCACCGGTGAGCCGGCAAATCGGGTAAAATGCGCGGTCTATGCGCCTACGTCCGACTGACGCGCTGGCGGTGCTCGTGGTGGCGGCGCTGGTCGCCTGCGGGAAAGCGGACGACAGCGGGGACGACGACGACGCCGGTGCTGGCGGCGAGACATCCGGCGGGAGCGCGGGGAAGGGCGGCGCGAGCGGACGAGGTGGCACGGGCGCGGGCGTCGGAGGTGCGGCGGCGGGGCATTCGGCTCAAGGCGGCGCCACGTCCGGGAGCGCTGGCTCGGCGACGAGCGGCAGCACCGGCGCCGGAAGCGCCGGGCGGTCGAGCAACGGCGGAGCGGCGGGAGCCGCGGGGAGCGGCGTCACGGCGGGTGGCGGCGGTGCGAGTGGCAGCGTCGCGCTCGGCGGCGGCGGCGGAAGCAGCAACAGCGGCGGGAGCGGCGGGCGCGGCGGGGAAGCAGCGAGCGCCGGCAGCTCGGAGCTCGGCGGCGCGGGTGGCGAGCCGGACGGCCCGAGCCGCACGTGCGAGGACCCGCTCGACACCGTCGACGTCTCGAGGCTCGAGGCGAGCGAAGCGTTCGAGCCGTACACCGTGACGGGCAGCACGGCGAATCAGATCCGACAGAGCATCAACCAGAATCGCGGCATGGACTACGACGCGTACACGAGCTGGTACGTCGGCTGGCAGTACGACGATTGCGACGGCAACGGGCTCGTCGTGACCGCGAACGTGACTTATCAGTACCCCGAGTGGACACCGCCCGCGAGCGACGCGACCGAGCTCAGCGAGAGCTGGGACACGTACATGGACGCGCTCTTTTGCCACGAGTACGGCCACGCCAAGAACGGGCTCGATTGCGCGAACGACGTATTCACGGCGCTCTCGGCGATCGACGCTGGCGGCGACTGCAGCAAGCTGCTTGCCGATGCCGAAGCAGAGTTCCAAGCCATCATCGACGAATACAACGCGCGGGACATCCAGTACGACGCCGACACGGATCACGGCGCGACGATGGGCGCGCGGTTTCCGCCTTAGGGCTCACGCGGCCTCCGCGCGAGTGCTAAGGCCTCGTAATGCAGCTCGCGTTCATCACGCTTTACGCGCTCGTCCTCGGCGCGGGACTCGCGCTGAGCTGGCTCAATCTGCGGCACCAGGCGCGGGAAGGCGCGGTCGTTCCCGGCGAGCTCGAAGGGCACGTCGACCCTGAGCAGCTCGCCAAGATTGCAACGTACACCCGCGACCGCGCGCGCTTCGGCATGCTGCGAACGGCGCTCGACGGCGTTCTGTACGCGCTCTTCTTGTTCGGCGGACCACTCGGTGGGTACGACCACCTGATCGGGGGCTTTTCGGGCTCGTTCGTGCTCGGCGGCACCTGCTTTTTCCTCGGGCTCGTCGCCGTGCGCGCGCTCTGGGAGCTGCCGTTCTCCTACTACGCCACCTTCGTCATCGAGGCGCGGCACGGCTTCAATCGCATGTCGCGCGGGCTCTTCTTCGGCGACTGGGTGAAGAGCACGCTCCTGTCGCTGCTGTTCGCCGGGGGGTTCGCGGCGCTCGCACTCTGGCTCGTGGCGTCGGCACCCGGCTCCTGGTGGCTCTGGGTGTGGCTCGGGTTCGTGAGCGTGAGCGTTCTTCTGACGTTCGCCGCGCCGTACGTGATCGAGCCGCTGTTCTTCAAGATGGAGCCGCTCGCGGCCGAGCACCTCGCCGCCGGCGTCGAGCAGCTCGCCGAGCGCGCGGGCGTGCGCGTGAAGCGTGTACTCACGATGGACGCCTCACGACGCAGCGCCCATTCGAACGCCTACTTCACGGGCCTCGGCCGCGTGAAACGCGTCGTGCTGTTCGACACCCTGCTCGAGCAGATGACCGAGGGTGAGATCCTCGCCGTCCTCGCGCACGAGCTCGGGCACTGGAAGAAGCACCACGTGCTCGTGCGCTTCGGAGTGTCGTTCACGGTGAGCCTCGTCGTGCTGTTCGTCGCGCATCGGCTCGTAGGGGCGGCGTTCGTCCCCGCGCTGGCCGGCCTCGAAACGGCTTCGTTCACGGCGCGCGCCCTCGTGCTCTCGGCGGTGGGCTCCGTGCTCGCGTTTCCGCTCACGCCGCTCGGCGCCGCCTGGTCGCGCCGCGACGAGCGGCAAGCCGACCGTTTCGCCGTCGAGCTTTCCGGCCGCGCGCGTGAGCTCGCGGACGCCCTCGCGAAGCTCGCGCGCGACAACCTCTCGAACCTTCACCCGCACCCCTGGTACGCGAAATTTTACTACTCGCACCCGCCGGTCACGGAGCGCATTCGAAACCTACGCCAAGCTACTTTAGGGGGGTCGGGAAGAGCGTCGT
Source organism: Polyangiaceae bacterium (assembly GCA_036274215.1). GTDB lineage: Bacteria > Myxococcota_A > Polyangia > Polyangiales > Polyangiaceae > PMG-095. Next base: position 3,371 of record DASUGE010000514.1, read on the forward strand.
CGTCTCCATCCGATCCCCGTTGCAGCTCCGGCGCGTGAGTCGCAGCGTGTCGGCGAAGCTCGCTGCGACCAGGAGCGCGCGCCCCGCCCACGCCGCTCGTGCTCCCGAGGGCGCGACATCGGGCGGTAGGAGCGGAGCCAAGCCGGAGCGCGGCTCATCGAGCG
>DASUGE010000515.1:0-5959 GCA_036274215.1 Polyangiaceae bacterium
CGCCAGCGTAAGGGGGCACCCACGCGCACAGGCCGAAGGCCGAGCACGCGGGCCGCACCACGCCGCATCCTTACGGGGGCAGCTACTCGATCACAACCGCGCTCAGCGCACGACGATCGTGACCGGCGGCACCGGGGGCGCTTGGAACTCGTCCCAGGCGGGCGTCACGTTGTTCTGGACGAAGTCGGCGATCGTCGGATCGTCCGGCTTCGCGGCGTTCGCGGTAACGAGGTAGCGCTGGTTCCAGAGGTAGGACGCGCCGTACGAGCTCAGCGTGCCGCCTTCGTCGACGAGGGCGGTCATGTAGAGCTGCGACATCGGCGAGCTCGTGTCGTTGCCGGACTTGTCCTTGACCTTGCCGGGCGATTCGCGCGCGGACGAGAAGATGAGGAAGTAGTACTTCTTCCCGCCCGCGGAGCGCACGATCGGCGACCACTTCGGCCAGCTGTTGTAGACGCCGGGGCTCGTCTCGCCGCTGCACGCGGGCGGGGCGTTCGCTTCGAGCTTGAGCGCCTCGCCGCCGCTTGACTTGACGACGAACACCTCGCCTTCGGGGCGATAGTAGATCTTCTTGCCGTCGTCGTTCGTGGCCGAAGAGATGACTTGCTTGAAGTTCGCGACGCGCGTGAACGCGATGAGCGCGTCGTCAGCCGAGTAATCCGGGTAATACTCCGCGTCCGCCGCTTCGCTCGCGCCGGGGACGGGCGTGGCCGGGCCGCCCATGCCGCCGTTGAACGGCACCGTGTAGAGGTCGACGACCGTCGCCGGCTGCACGTTCTTGCCGGGCTGAAAGCCCACGTGGCCGTCGGCCGTCGCGTCCGTCGAGACGTAGACGATGCTCTGGCCGCTGTGGCTCCAGTCGGGGAGCACGGCGCCGTTCGTATCGCCCGTGCGCGGGATGATGTCCCAACCGGTGCCCTGTGCCGCGAGCGCCGCCTTCGGGCGCGCGTTGTCGTTGTTGTCGGCGGGGGCGTCGCCCGGAGCGGCGACGTCGAGCCAGATGAGGTCGTCCTTGCCGGTGTAGCCGCACTGAATGCCGTTGCCACAGTCGACGGCCCAGAACGTCCACGGCTGGCTCTCTACGCCGTCGGGCCGCTTCGCGAACGACGTCACGTAGCGATGATTGCCGGCGGCCCAATCGCCCTTTGAGTAGCTCGTGACGCCCTGCCACGGCATCTGCATCAAGAAATCGCCCATGGGCGTGACGTAGTCGGGCGCGTGTCCCTTCTCTGCACCCGAGAGGTTCACGAGCCGTACGTTCCACGGCCAATGGTCGGTGATGTTCACCGCGACACCGTCCGGCGTCGACGTGTGGCAGCCGACGCAGCGCACGCGACCTTCCGGCACGTTGCCGACCTGCGCGTCGCTGATCGCGGGCTTTCCCATGGCGCCGTTGTCGTTCAGGATCGTCTCGAGCACGTCGAGCGGCTTGAGCGCGACGACGATGCCTTCGTCGCCCGGGGCGAAGCCGTAGAGCGCGTTGGTGTTGGCGCCCGGCTCGGTCGTGATCGCGCTCCAGAACACCATCGAGCCGCCGGCCTTCACGGGGGCGATGCGGAACTTGACGCTGCTCTCGCCGCCGCCGCTCGCGCGCACGCTGACCGTGATGTCCTCGTCGAAGACGTTGCGCGTGAGGCCCTTCGGGGCGTCGGCGTCGCCGTTGTCCCAGAACTCGTCCGGCAGGATCCAGGTGTCCTTGTTGGTGTACGCGACGAGCACGTCGGCCTCGCGCGGCGTCGACACCTTGATCTGGTACACGGTGCCCGCCTTGTGGCCGCCGATGTGCACGCGCGGGCGCAGCCAGTTGTACGGCACGAGCGTGTTGTCGCCCGGCTCGAGGATGCAAGGGCCGGCGCCCGACGGACTGCCGGAGAACATGCCCTCCACGCTGCTCGTGAGGCCCGTGTCGAGCACCGGCCCGCTCGAGGCCAAGTCGGAGCATGCCGAATCGCACGTCGGCGTGCGAACGTCCGGATCCTCCGCGGTCCCGCCCGCGCCGCTCGTCGCGCCGACCGATACGGTGCCGCCGTTGTTCGGGTTGATGGTGCCGCCCGACCCGCCTTGACCCGTGTTGGCGGTGCCGCTCACGCCGCTCGTGCCGCCCTGATCGCCGCTACCGACGCCCGTGGTCGCGGGACCTCCGCCCGCTGAGCAGGCAACGGCTAAAAACCAGGCTGAAACGGTGGCAAGGGACGATAAGCGCATGTATTTCTTTCAGGGTAGCTCACCCGGAAATCGCGGCAATTGCGCGCGCCCCGGTGAAGTCCGCCGGGACTGGAACCGGTACCAGGATCTCGCGGAGTTCAGCGTTTCCGTGCCGGTGACTCTCAGCCGCCGACGGGCGTGAGCCAGCCGCGGCGTTGCTCGTCTTTGCCGGTCACGGCGCGCAAATAGGCGCGCTGGAGCGACGCGCCGAGCGTCTGCTTGCCGGCCCTGAGCTTCACGCCGTCGATCTCGCGCACGGGGGTGACCTCGGCGGCGGTGCCCGTGAGGAAGACCTCGTCGGCGCGCAGGAGATCTTCGCGCGTGAAGGCGCGGATCGAGACTTTGACGCCGTGCTCGGCGGCGATGTCGAGCACGCAGTCGCGCGTGATGCCGGGGACGATCGAGCTCGCCTCGTCGTTCGTCACGAGCTCCCCGTTTCTGAGGAAGAAGACGTTGCAGCCCGTCGCGCTCGCCACGCTGCCGTCCTGGTTCAAGAGGATGGCGTCGTCGAAGCCGTGGTCGAGCGCTTCGTGCGCGGCGAGCACGTTATTGGCGTAGTGGCCGCTCGCTTTGGCCATCGTCGGCAGCATCGAGTGGTGGATTTTGCGCCAGCTCGAGACCATGACGCGGATGCCGTTGCGCAAGGCGTCCTCGCCGAGAAACGTGCCGAGCTCGCGCACGGCGATGAACGCGTGCACGAGGCATTCGCGCTTCGGCTTCAAATCGATGGGGCCGGACCCGAAGTAAGCGAGCGGCCGCAGGTAGCCGTTTTGAATCCCGTTCCGGCGCGTGAGCTCGACCGCGCCGCGCACGAGCTGGTCGAGATCGAACGGCACGCGCATGCCGTAGAGCTTCGCGGACAGGAGCAGGCGCTCGACGTGATCGCGCAGGCGCACGAGCACCGGGCCGCTCGCGCTCGGGTAGCAGCGGATCCCCTCGAACACGGCCGTGCCGTAGTGGAGGGCGTTGGCGTAGTAGTGCACGCTGAGCTCGCTGCTCTCGCGTAGCTCGCCGTCGGCCCACACCCAGCGCGCGAGCTTTTGGCCGCGCGGCCGCGCGCCGGTGAGCGCTTCCGCCTCCGGCATTGCGTCGAAGTTCGGCCATTCCTTGTCGAGCGGGCCCATCTCGCCCCTAATGTACCGCGTGAGCCCATTTGCGCGCCACTTCGTGCTCGACCCCGCGATTGATTTCCTGAATCACGGGTCATTCGGCGCCTGCCCGCGCGTCGTTCTCGACGAGCAGGACCGCCTGCGCACCGAGCTCGAGCGCCAGCCCGTGCACTTCATGGCGCGCGAGCTCGAACCGCGCGTCGACGCCGTGCGCGAGCGTGTGGCGCGTTTCGTCGGAGCGCGCGCCGAGGATCTCGTGTTCGTGATGAACACGACCGAGGGCGTGAACGCGGTGCTCGCGTCGCTGCCGCTCAACGCCGGGGACGAGATCCTCATCACGAACCACGGGTACAACGCGTGCAACAACGCCGCGACGTATTGGGCCGAGCGGCGCGGCGCGCGGCGCGTCGTCGCAGACATTCCGGTACCCATCCACGGACCCGACGAGGTCGTCGCTGCCGTGATGCAGGCGGTGACCCCGAGCACGCGGCTCGCGCTCGTCGATCACGTGACGAGCCCGACCGGCATCGTGTTCCCGGCGCGCGCGATCGTCACGGCGCTACGGGAGCGCGGCGTCTTGTCGCTGATCGACGGCGCGCACGCTCCGGGCATGCTGCCGCTCGATTTGTCGGCGCTCGACGCCGACTACTACGTGGGCAATCTGCACAAGTGGTGCTGCACGCCGAAGGGCACGGCGATCCTCGTTGCGCGCGCTGATCGGCAAGCGACGCTGCGGCCGCTCGTCATCAGCCACGGCGCGAGCACGGGTCGCACCGACCGTCCGAAGCTCTGGCTCGAGTTCGACTGGGTCGGGACGGTGGATCCGACGGGCGTGCTCGCCGTGCCGCGCGCGCTCGAGTTCCTCGATTCGCTGTTGCCCGGTGGCTTTCCGGCGTTGATGGAGGCGAACCGGACGCTCGCTCGAGCGGCACGCGCGTGCTTGCTCGAGGCCGTGGGAAGCGCTCCGCTCTGTCCCGAGGAGATGCTCGGCGCGCTCGCCGCCGTCGCGCTGCCAGACGCTCCACAGCCGCCCGAGCACGCGCATTCGCCGTTTTCGGAGCCGCTCTATTCGGAGCTCCGGGCCGCAGGCTTCGAGGCGTTCGCGCTCCACTTTCCCGCGCGGCCGCAGCGCGTGCTGCGTGTCACCGCGCAGGTTTACAACGAGCTCTCGCAATACGAGCGTCTCGCCGCGTTCTTGCGCGCCAAGCTCGGTCGCTAGGGAGCGCGCGTGGTCGTCTTCTCCCGGCGTAGCGCGCTCGATCTCTCGAAGAATCGCGTGACGCTCGCGCTCGAGGCGGCGCGCGCTCGCGCGGAGCCGGTGCTCGATCTCACGGTTTCGAACCCGACGCTCGCGGGGATCCGCTACGCCGACGGTATCGCCGGCGCGCTGTCCCGTGCGCCCGGCGTCCTGCGCTACGAGCCCGAGCCGTTCGGTCTCAGGCCGGCGCGTGAGGCCGTGAGTGCTCTCTTTCGTGCGCGGGGTGTCAGCGTGCCCGCCGAGCACGTCGCGCTCACGGCGAGCACGAGCGAAGCCTACGCCTTCTCGTTCAAACTGTTCTGCGATCCGGGCGACCAGGTGCTGGTGCCGGCGCCGAGCTACCCGCTGCTCGAGCACTTGGGAGCGCTCGAGGGAGTCGAGCTCGTGCCGTATCGGCTCGGCTTCGACGGCGCGTGGTTCATCGACGTGGCCGAGGTCGCGCGTGCCGTTACGGAGCGCACGCGCGCCATCGTGCTCGTGAGCCCGAACAATCCGACCGGCTCGTACCTGAAGCGCGACGAGCTCGCGCGGCTCGTCGCGCTCGGGCTGCCGCTCATTTCCGACGAGGTGTTCGCCGAGTATCCGCTCGGATCGGACCCGCGGCGCGCGGTTTCGGTGCTCGAGGCGACGGAGGGGCTCGTGCTCGCACTCGACGGCTTGTCGAAGGTGGCGGCGCTCCCGCAGCTCAAGCTCGCGTGGATGGCGCTCGGCGGCGAGAGCAACCTCGTCCAGTCGGCATTGTCGCGGCTCGAGGTCATTCTCGACACGTTCTTGTCGCCGAGCACACCGGTGCAGCGGGCGTTGCCGGAGCTTCTCGCGTCGCGCCACGTCGCGACGGATGCGATCCGAGCGCGGCTCGTGGCGAATCGCGCGGCACTCGGCGCGCTCTCGGCGGGCTCGGCGCTCACGCCGCTTCCCATCGAAGGCGGCTGGTACGGTGTCGTGCGCATGCCCGCGACGGCGACGGACGAAGACTTCACAATCCGCGCGATCGCGGCCGGCGTGCTCGTGCAGCCGGGCTATTTCTTCGATTTCGAGCGCGAGCCGTACCTCGTCGTGAGTCTGCTCACGCCCGAGGCGACGTTTGCCGAAGGCGTAATGCGCCTGCGCGGGCTCGTCAGCTGAGCTCCGGGCTCCGCGCTTCGCGTGCCCGTCGGAGGAGAGCGTCGAGACCCAGTCGCGCGGACCATGCCGTCAGATAGGTATGATCCATGGTTTTACCGCTGATCGCGTTCTCGGCTTCAGCCGACATCGAGCTTCTCCTCGGGGAAGAGGCGGGCGGCCACCTCGCGTCCGTAGAGACGCAGAGCGAGGCGGGCACGAACGACACTTTCGGAGGCCTCGGGGTCTTCGGCGCGAATGGAGGACTCCGCTAACCGTCGCACGG